>CAZOTE010000020.1:14114-33633 GCA_964582705.1 uncultured Eubacteriaceae bacterium
CTTCGCCCAATATAAACAGACTATCCATGAGCATCAATAGCAAGCTTTATGCTCTTGGATAGTCTGTTTATGCTGTTTCTCAGCTTAATACGAAAAATAGCCCTTTATTAAAAGGGCTATGGGGAAATAGCTCCACAGACAACTGTTATAACTAACGATGAAGGGCTAACTTCACTTGTCCATGAATTATTAATATTTTAACACACAAAGTGAGCAATTGTCTATACAGTATGGGACATTAATTTAAACATTTAGGATGAAATATATTTCTATCATAGTATTTAGTGTGTCACATTGCCTTTAAATCGCTTATTATGACATACTAGTTTGTTTTCACAAAAAAACGCATCTAATCGTCAACCTTAGCCTACGATTAAATGCGCATATAGTTAAATTTTTGTAATCCAATCAAATTTATCTTCATCTTTCCCATACTGTATAGATGTTATAGCATCATAGAGCTTTTGTGATAGTTCTCCAATCCTACTTTCATTTATGACCATGTCTTCTCCGTTCCATCCCAAAGTGCCTATCGGCGAGATGACTGCCGCTGTTCCCGTAGCAAAAGCCTCTTCTAGTTTTCCCTCTTCGTACAGATCTTTGAGTTCCTGAATGGTCATCCTCTGTTCTATCACTTCATAGCCCCAGTCTTTCATCAGTTTAATGGCGGAATCTCTTGTTATGCCGGATAGTATGCTTCCTTCCAAAGGAGCTGTATATACTTTTCCTTCTATTTTGAAAAAAGCGTTGCTGGTTCCAACTTCTTCGATATACTTTCTCTCCTTGCCATCAAGCCACAATACTTGAGAATATCCTTTTTCGTTAGCCTCTACTTGAGCTTTAAGGCTCGCTGCATAATTTCCTCCGGTTTTTGCAAATCCTATTCCTCCCGGCACAGCTCTTACGTATTTGTCTTCCACATAAATCTTGGTGGGGTTGAGTCCTTCTTTATAATAGGCTCCTACAGGGGAAAGTATGACCATGAACTTATATGTACTGGCTGGCCTTACCCCAAGATAAGGATCCGTGGCAATTACAAATGGCCTAACGTAGAGAGATGTTCCCGGCGCAGATGGTATCCAATCTCTGTCGACTTCTATTAGCGTCTTGATTGCTTCGAACATCATCTTCTCATCTATTTGAGGTATGCACACTCTATCGTTTGATATATTAAGTCTTTTAAGATTGTCCCTTACCCTAAACAGTTGTATGCTACCATCTATAGCTTTGTATGCCTTGAGTCCTTCAAAAGTTTCCTGGGCATAATGAAAAACCATTGCAGATGGATCTAGCTCCAATGGTCCATAAGGTACCACTCTGGGATCATGCCATCCAATGCCCTTTGTATAATCCATTATAAACATGTGGTCTGTAAAGTAATTTCCAAACCCCAAGCTATTTTGATCTGGCTTAGCCTTGGGGGTTGAATTTTTGATTATTTTTATATCCATATAACATCCCGCCTTTTGATTTATTCTACCTATTATATACTATGGGATTTTCTGTTTCAAGGAAATATCTTTTACTTTTTCTTGTAATTTTCGATTATTGCATCCGCAGTCTTTATTCCATCAACCGCAGCGCTTATTATCCCACCGGCATATCCGGCACCTTCACCTGTAGGATATAGATTTGAAATATTTATCGATTCTCTGCTTTGGTTGTTCCTGGTAACTCTTACCGGAGCTGAAGTCCTGGTCTCCACCCCTGTAAGCACGCTGTCCCAACGGGAGAACCCTTCTATCTTTTTATTAAAATCCGTCAAAGCATTCCTTATAGGGTCCGTTACGTATCCGGGAAGGCATTCCTCTAAATCTGAAAAAGTAGTCCCTGGACGATACGTGGGTTCTACCTCTCCTAACGAAACACTTTTTTTCCTTTGCAGGAAATCGCCTACTGTCTGTATCGGAGCCTTGTAACTACCACCCCCGACGATATAAGCCCTCTTTTCCCAATGCGCGGCAAAATCCAAGGCTTTCTCAGGGGTGTTTCCATAATCATTAGGATTTATCGTCACTATTATGGCACTGTTGGAGTTTTTCCCCTTTCTCTCATGATAGCTCATCCCATTTACAACAATACTTTCAACTTCGCTGGAAGCTCCTACGACTTCTCCTCCGGGGCACATGCAAAAAGAATATACACCCCTACCGGAAATGTCTCTATAGGCCAACTGGTAGGATGCGGCTCCTAGAATCGGATCATCTCGGTACTTGCCGTACTGGGTTTTGTCTATCATTTCCCGCAAATGCTCGATTCTAAGACCTATTGCGAAGCCTTTAGGTTCTAAGAACATACCTTTGTCTATAAACATCTTGTAAATATCCTCAGCACTGTGTCCTGTAGCAACTATTATATCATTGCTTTGATACTTTTTCTCCTCGTTCACTTCCACTCCAATCGCCTTGCCATCCACTACAATAACATCTGTAACTTTGGAATTGAACATGATTTTTCCACCCAGTGACTCTATATGCTTCCTTATTCCAACGATCACTTTTCTAAGCTTGTCAGTGCCTATATGGGGCTTATTTAAATACAATATCTCCTCAGGCGCTCCGAACTTAACGAAGCATCTTAATATTTCATCATTTATGGGGCTGTTTGTCCTGGTGGTTAACTTGCCGTCGGAAAAGGTACCGGCTCCCCCTTCTCCAAACTGGACGTTGCTTTCTCCGTTAAGCAGTCCCTTTTCCCAAAACTCCTTTACATCTCCCACCCGATTTTCAAGTCTTTCTCCTCGTTCAAATACTATTGGCTCTAATCCTGCTTGTGCAAGCTTCAATGCCGCAAAAATCCCGGCAGGTCCAAAGCCGATTACTATAGGAGGCTTTTCCGGCTTCTTCGTAGCAGTGTAAGATCCGTTTTTTGCAATTTCTACAGTCCACTTTTCCAAAGTGTATTTTGCCCTTTTATCGATCTCTATCCTGCTTGTTGCCTCAATGATAAAAGAATATACTATGTATATTCCCTCCTTGTCTTTTTTTCTGGCATCTATAGATTTGGATTTAATTTTCCACCCCTTGATCTGTTTCGGCTTTATCCTCAAGAAACTGGGCAAAAAACTCTCGAGATCTTCGGGATGTTCCTTAAGATTTATTTTTACGTTTTTAACGATGTACTTATGGGTCATTTTCATTCCTCTTCTACTATTAAATCTATGGAGCTTGGCTGTATGCTAACAAGAGCTACTTTCTCAATCGGCTCCATCTTAAGGTCTACTGTCCATTGACCCGGCTGGTATCCTCCCAAATCTGCAAACACTCTCAAATTCCGAGCTTCTAGTCCTTCAAGAACGCTCTGGGCACCGGATACCACTATTGCTACCCTCTCATCAAGGTATTCATCCTTGACTACTAGGCCTTCTCCAAGATTGTCTATGCCTATGGATCCTACTTCGAATTCAACTTCAACTATT
This sequence comes from uncultured Eubacteriaceae bacterium, assembly GCA_964582705.1. Lineage (GTDB taxonomy): Bacteria > Bacillota > Clostridia > Eubacteriales > Alkalibacteraceae > Alkalibacter. The sequence goes on from CAZOTE010000020.1 coordinate 17,533, forward strand.
CTTTCAACCACTATGTTCACCGTCACCTCAGAAATGTCCGTTGAAGGCTCCACGCCTTGAGGAAAAATCAGTTCTGCTCTGATCTGTGCATCGGTATCCAGTCCGTCTATCATTATGGGCTCAGTTTTAATTTCCGTGATATCCAAATCCGAGTCGGAACCTATCTCAATTTTTGCCGGGTCCACAGTTATTTCTTTGATCGAAAATCCTTCTGCAGGCTCGCCCGTGGTCTGTACCACAATGTTTGCAGTTGAATTTTTCCCTATTTTAAGCAAAACGCTGGCTTCTCTAGGACTTATATCCACCCCGGAGATTTCGTTTCCGTCTGCATCAAATGCTTTAAGCTCTACCCTCTTTGTAGTTTCATCTGTCTCTCCTGTTATGTCAAGAGCTGCACCTACGGACCTTATCCTTCCCAGAAGCTCTTCTCCGCCTTCCACCAATGCATTTTGGGGATTTATAGAGTAATCCAAAAGGCTTATTCCTTCCGTCAGGCTGCCTACGAATTCGATGTTGATCTGCCTTGTCTGACTGGAGAGCCTATCCACTTCAATTTCTACCTGAGCAGGACTGACGCTTATAAGATCTATATCTTCCGGGATTCCAACAATTTCAACTGCGAGAGAATAGCTGCCTTTGTCTTCAATATCCACAAGATCTACACTAGCCCTGATATTCCTCCAAGGAAGGTTATACAAGGAACTGGTTCTGCCGTTAACAGTTATGTCAACAGAAAATTCAGTCTCACTAATCAATAGCAAATCTTTTTCATTAAGGACGTCTTCGTTCTTTATTTCCACTGGAATGTTGTTGTATCTTTGGTTCAGCCTAGGATCCTGATCTCCTATTACGTATATCCAAAGCACTATGGCTATTATGAGAGAGATAACTATTTTTACATTTGCCCTGCTACTCGTCTTGTTTTGTTTTTTCATCGTTTTGCGTCCCCCAGAATTTAATCTTGATGGTCTTTTCTTCCCTCGATATGAACTCTTCAATTAAAAATTCCTTAAGGGAATTTGCATCTAGATATCTGTAGAGCTTTCCTGTATTGGCATATGAAATGACACCGGATTCCTCTGAAACTATAAGAATGATCGCATCAGAATTTTCCGACATTCCCATTGCCGCCCTGTGCCTAGTCCCCAAGGTTTTGCTTACGTTCTTGTTTTCCGTCAAGGGCAGGAGGCAAGACGCCGCCTTCAGCTTGTTTTCTGCGATTCTTATGACCACTGCCCCATCGTGAAGAGGTGTGTTCGGCGTGAATATATTCATTAGAATTTCACTGCTTATGGCCGCATCCAACTTTGTTCCAGTAGAAATTATATCTTCCAGGCCGGTATCTTTTTCAAGTACTATCAAAGCTCCCGTCTTCTCATCAGACATCATCTTCAAAGCTTCTACTATCTCGTCGATGGTCTTTTTCGTCTCAGTTACATTTTCCATCCACTTCGTCTTGAAGAAGCTTGTCCTTCCGATGTGTTCGAGCGCCCTCCTAAGTTCAGGCTGAAAAACAATTATAAGTGCTATAAAACCTACAGTCATCAAGTTTCTGAGCAAGAAATTTACCGTATGCAAACCAAACCACTCGCTCAATTGAGTAGAAAGAAGTAATATCACGACGCCCTTGGCTACTTGTTCTGCCTGGGTGTCGCTTATCCAGCCTATTATCTTATAGACTACAAATGCAACTATTAAAATGTCGATGACGTTAGCCGGCTTTATCAATACCGACAAATCCATCAGAAAATCCTGTACCTGGGTCAATTTGCTCCACATCCTTACTTGCTAATATATCCCGCATATTATACATCATGAAACTTGTCTAAAGTTTAATAAAAATATTTTGTTATGTTTTTTTACCTTTTGTTTACTTTTTAATATATATCTGCGACCTGATGAGCCCACTTGATAGCCTCCACATAACTGTCTGCTACATCATTGTCCCTTAGCTTCAATATCGTCTGTTGACTTATTAAAGATTCCCAGTCCCCTTTTTCATAAGCCTTAACCAAATTTAGGGTGGCGCACAGGTCATAGCTTTTACACTGTTCAGTCCCAGACAATAAACACAACTTAATATCTTCGCTTAAAGGAAGCTCTCCCACGATATCTTTCATCTCTTTGTCAAGCAGTACATCTATTAATGAAAACAACCCCATCAGAAACATCTCTGACTTTCTGTTTGCCATTTTAGTCTTTTCTGATATGATTTCGCACATCTTGCCTCTTATTAGGGCTGTTTTCACAAGTTCCTCCGGCTTTCCGTCTTTTATGTCGTATAATAAGAGCACTGAAATAAACCTTCTGATTTCGTTGATGCCCAAATATACCAATGCCTGTTTTATAGATGTTACCTTGTTTCGCAGATAGAACATAGGGGAATTCATGATTTTTAAAAACTTGTAAGCCAGGTTGACATCCTGCTCTACCAGATCCGATAGCCTCTTATAGTCCGGTTCTTTCCCGTGGAGTTCTTTAAGAATCTCAAAACATCTAATCTTGTAACTTGAGATTTTTTTGCCCTTGACCACCAACGGCTTGCTGAAAAAATATCCTTGAAAGTAATCATAGCCGTCACATAAGGCCTGGTCGAACTCTTCCCGGCTTTCAACCTTCTCCGCCAGGAATTTGATGCCCCTTTTTTTATATACCTCGACGATTCTCTTTCTTTCATAATTATTATTTCTAAAAAAATCAACTTTGACGATATCTACGTAAGGCATCAACTTTTGGTAGTTTTCCATTTCACTGTATGCCACGTCGTCTATGGCTATTTTATACCCTTTCTCTTTCAGCGAAACACAGATGTCCAATATTTGTTGATCTATCCCTACATTTTCGAGAATCTCAATTATTAGCTCCTGGCTATTGAAAAAAAATATGCTTCCGTTTTTCAATGTCTCCGTGCCAAAATTTACAAAGGCAGCAGAGGAATCTGTTATTTGACTGAATCCAATATCAAAAAAACTATTCACCAGCACTCTGGCGGTAGCTGTATCATCGTCTATGCTTGAATCAAAGGAATTTGACGCTCCGTCCCTATATAATAGCTCATAGCCGAATAATTTAAGATTCCTATCAAAAATCGGTTGTCTGGCTACATAAATATCCATCTCATTACCCCTTGGAGTTCATCTATATGTTGTAATTGTTCCAAACCTGAAAAATTTCTCTAGTCCAATCAAGGGCCAAGAGAAAATACTCCGCTACTCCCTCATCGCTAATCTTTAACTTGTCCAGGTATTCGTAATATTTTTGCCAATTTCCTTTTTCATAACAAGAAATCAGCTGATGAATATCCTGATACATGTTTTTTTCACCTCTCAGAGCGGATTTAACGTGCTGACTTAGGGGCAATTCCTCCATCACTTCGTTCATTGGTCTGTTTAACATGGCATCAATAGATGAAAATAGCTCCATGAGGTATATCTCTCCCAGTTCGACTTTTCCAACAAATTTACTGCTGAGATAATCCCCAAACTTCGCCCTCACCAAAGCGTTTCTAACCAGTTCATCTGGCTTGTCTTCGCAAATGTCATACAGCAATACCAAGTACATGAACTTTCTTATCTCTGTGAACCCCAACCTGACTAGGGCTTGCTTGATTGAAGTCACAGTAGCGCTTACTCGAAACGCCGCCGAGTTTATAAGCTTCAAAAGCTTGTAGGACAGGGAAACATCTCTTTTTATTATGTCTTCGATAATATCGAAGCTAGGTTCCATTTGGTTCAATTCGCTTATTATGTGAAGAGCATTGAGCTTTGATGCGGGTATGTCCTTATGTGATATTATTTCCGGCTCTTTAAAAAAATATCCCTGAAAAAAATCATATCCCATATCAAGGGCTTCTAAGAACTCCTCACTGGTCTCCACTCTTTCAGCAATTAGCTTAATGTTTTTTCTTTTTAGCAATCTCGCTATGTCATCTCTTTCAAGAGGACTGTTTTTTGTAAAATCCACCTTCACATAGTCAAGATATTCCAAAGATTCAGATGGAAAATCCTTTTGGTAAATGTAATAATCATCCAACGCCAGGGTATACCCCTTTTCCTTAAGAGCCTTGCACGCCTCAACCAGGTCTATAGCCTGTACGGCATCTCTCATAAGCTCTATGATCACCGTGCGAGGATCGAGAAGGGTGGGCAGATTATAGCCGATGAGCATATCCGTGAATTTTATAAAGCATTTTTTCCCGTCAGTGAGCCTTTCCATTCCTATCGTCAGCAGCGAGTTAGCCACAACCGTAGCTGTTGCTGAATCCTAATTGATCTCTGAGGATTTATTTTCGTTCTTGTTTCTGTAAAAAAGCTCATAGGCAAAAGTTTCCTTCGCCCTGTTGAGAATAGGTTGTCTCGCTACATGAATTTCCATATTACTCCTCCGCATCAGATAATTTATTAGGAATTTTCCCTCTACTGATACTATAGCATATTTTCACTAATCTTTTACAATTTCTTTACAGGTATATTCGATTCTTTTACATATATTTTATCGGCGTAAGTTCACATTTATAAATACCAAAACCTCATAATGCCAAAATAATTTTGTGACCCTTTGTAAACAAAAACGCACCTTTAAGCCCGTTTGCCCAAACAGGCTTAAAGTGCGTTTTTCATTTAAGTGACCTAGGCAAGCTGAATTACAAGCTCGCCGGATTTTACCGACTGACCCTTGGTTGCATAGATTTTTTCCACCACGCCGTCGGTATTGCTTACTATCTCCGTTTCCATCTTCATGGCTTCTATTATTAGAAGCGGCTGGTTCTCTTTTACCTCATCGCCTTCTTTTACAAGAACGTTAACTACCGTTCCAGGTATGCTTGAGCCCACCTGGTAGGGATCGTTCTTGTCAACTTGCTTGTGAGAATCCCTCGTCTGAGCGATGAATGACTTTCTGTCTTCAATCTGGATCTCTCTTCTAAAACCATCCACCTCAAAAACAACCGTCCTCATTCCGTTTTCATCGGTCTTGCCCAGTTCAACAAGCTTTACAACGAAGCTCTTGCCTGAGGCCATCTCAATTTGAGATACTTCTCCAACCTTTAATGCATGGAAAAATACGTCGCTTTCCATCCTCATGTACTCGTCGTTCACGCACATATACTCTACATACTCTCTGAAGACTTTTGGATACAAAGCCGCAGCTAGCTGATCTTTTTTGTCTATTTCGATATTGAAGCTTTCCTTGTATTCTTTTTTGATTTCTTCAAAGTCGATATCAGGAAGAAGCGTGCCAGGTCTTACATCGATAGGAGCTTCACCCTTGAGGACGATTTTTTGCAGTCTTTCATTAAAACCGCCTTCAGGCTGGCCGATCATCCCTCTAAAGAAATCCACTACAGAATCCGGATAAGACATGGATTTGCCCTTTTCGTAAATGTTTTCCTTGTCCAATTCGTTTTGGACCATGAATATAGCCATATCCCCAACGACCTTGGAAGAAGGAGTAACTTTTACTATATCTCCGAAAAGCTCGTTTGCCTCTATGTATTTTTCCTTGACTTCCTTGAACTTATGTCCAAGGCCAAAGCTTTCAACCTGAGCTTTTATGTTAGAGTACTGACCTCCCGGAATTTCGTACTTGTATATCTCCGTGGTACCTGATTTCAGCCCGGACTCGAACTCGTAATAAACATCCCTTACCGTCGTCCAGTAGTCGCTTATCTGCTGAAGGTCATCCAGGCTCATTCCTGTATGGCGTTTTGTGTTCTCAACAGCCGCTACGATGGAATTAAGGGCAGGATGGCTGGTAAGACCGCTCATTCCATTTATCGCCGTGTCGACTATGTCAACGCCTGCCATGGAAGCCATTAGAAGCGTAGCTACGCCGTTGCCTGACGTATCATGAGTATGCAGATGAATAGGTATCTTTATCTCCTTCTTCAAAGTGCTCACAAGTTCGTATGCGGCGGCAGGCTTTAAAAGGGCAGCCATGTCTTTAATTCCAAGAATATGTGCCCCCATGGCCTCTGCTTCTTTCGCCTTTCGCACGTAGTACTCAAGATCGTACTTTGTTCTGGACTTATCAAGGATATCTCCTGTATAGCAAATGCTCACTTCCGCTACTTTGCCCTGCTTAAGGACTTCGTCTACGGATACTTCCATAGCTTCAAGCCAGTTAAGGGAATCAAATATCCTGAATACATCTATGCCGCTTTGGGCAGCTTCCTTAACAAATTCTCTGATCAAGTTGTCGGGATAATTCTTGTATCCGACGGCATTAGAGCCTCTAAGAAGCATTTGGAAAAGCACGTTTGGAATTCTTTCCCTCAGCTCCGTCAGCCTCTTCCACGGTGATTCCTTCAGGAATCTGTAACTGACATCAAAGGTAGCTCCACCCCACATCTCCAGTGAGAAAAGATCTTTTGCCAAATGGCTCGTAGCCTTGGCAATTTTTATCATGTCCCTGCTCCTTACCCTGGTGGCAAGAAGCGACTGATGGGCATCTCGCATGGTTGTGTCGGTTATAAGAAGCTTCTCTTGCTTGTTGATCCATTCTACTAATCCTTTAGGTCCTTTTTCATCTAGTATCTGTTTAGTGCCGTAAAGTCTTTCGCTTGGGTCATAACTTGGAATTATCGGTTTGTCGAAATCTCTTTTATTGCCGAAAGTCTCGTTGACGATTTTTTCTCCAAGGAACTTAAGCAGCCTCACTTCATCATGGGAAGAAGTGGTTTCAAGCTTGAAAAGCTCGGGATGAGTGTCAATAAACTTGGTATCACATTTTCCCTCGATGAAATCCTGGTGCTCGAGAACGTTTATGATGAAGTCCATGTTCGTCTTGACTCCCTCGATTTCATGTTCTTTTACCGCTCTGACAGCCTTTCTTCTGGCATCTTCAAAATTTCTGCCGTAGGTTGTAGTCTTAACAAGCAGGCTGTCGTAATATGGAGAAATTATCGCTCCCGTAAAACCGTTCCCCGCATCAAGCCTTACTCCGTTTCCGGAACCGGTTCTGTAAACTTCCAGCTTTCCTGTATCTGGCATGAAGTTGTTCTGAGGGTCCTCTGTTGTTATTCTACACTGAATGGCAGATCCCCGCATGGTTATGCTGTCCTGATCCGGAATATTGACAGCCTCGGATATTAAAGAATGTCCTTGGGCTATCAATATCTGCATCTGCACTATATCGATTCCCGTTACCAGCTCCGTAACAGTATGCTCCACCTGAATTCTCGGGTTCATTTCAATGAAGTAATGTTCTCCGCTATTGTCCACTAAAAACTCTACCGTTCCCGCATTTCTGTAATTGACGGATTTGGCCAGCTTTATTGCATCTTCGCAAATTTTTTGTCTTTGTTCGTCGGTGATATTCTGAGAGGGAGTGAACTCAATTATCTTTTGATGCCTTCTTTGTATGGAACAATCCCTTTCGAACAAATGGACTATGTCACCATAATTGTCTCCAAGAATTTGAACTTCTATATGTCTTGGATTTTCGATATATTTTTCAATGAATATCTCGCCACTGCCGAAAGCTTTGTAAGCTTCGCTTCTCGCAGAGTGAAATTCCCTCAATAGATTCTTTTCATCTTTTACAATCCTCATCCCGCGGCCTCCACCACCCGCAGCTGCCTTGAGCATAATGGGATAACCGGCAATTCTAGCGAATTCCACAGCCTCTTCGTCATTTTCAATAGGCTTCTCAACGCCGGGGATCGTGGGAACTCCCACTTTATTCGCCTGGATCTTAGACTGTATCTTGTCTCCTAGCTGCTTCATCATTATATGGTTTGGTCCGATAAATACTATGCCCTCGGACTCGCACTTTCTGGCAAATTCAGGGTTCTCAGATAAAAATCCGTAACCCGGGTGTATGGCATCTACGTTCTTCTTCTTTGCAAGATTGATTATCTTATCCATATTCAGATAAGCATCTACCGGCCCCCTGTGATCTTCGATTAAATATGCTTCATCGGCCTTCCTTCTGAACAAAGACAGTTTATCTTCTTCAGCGTATATTGCAACAGTGGATATTCCAAGTTCCTGGCATGCACGTATTATTCTGATTGCTATTTCGCCTCTGTTGGCTATCAGCACTTTTTTAAACTTATTCATGTTTCACCCTCCTTTAAGGTATTTTTATCATTCTAACAGAATTTATGTCTTAAAAAAAGTTCAATCTTAGATTTTACCTTTCCTCATCATCTGCTTTCTCATCTATCTCCATCTTTATTTCCTTGTCTACTACCACCTCATCGTAATTAAACTTTTGATCTAGAGCCTTGGTATACCTGTTGCTGTAATAGATCATATGCGAGAGTCTCTTGACAAATACAAATCCAAATATAAAGATTATTCCAGTGATCGGCAGGTAATTCATTTCATCACTCCGTCTATTATATCCTTTTGAAGATCTTTGCTTATATCCATAAGATTATTCAAGAACTTTTCTGTGTACTTTTTATACTCTTCAAGCCTTATCTTTTCAAGGTTTTTTTCAAGGACTTCTTTCTCCCTGTTTTCGTCAAATATCTTCATATCGTTTTCGATCTTATAGGTGGCTATGGATCTTGCAACCACCATTCTTTCCAAAAAAAGATCCAAAATCTTGTCGTCGATTATATCTATTTTATTTCTCAATTCTTCGATGCTATACATTTTCTCCTCCTACACTAGCAATAATTCCAAAAGAGCTATGGACATGCAGCTTTCAATGACCGGAAGTGCTCTAGGAACTATGCACGGATCGTGCCTTCCAGTAACCGCAAGCTTTGCGTTTTGCTTATTTTTTATATCAATGGTATTCTGCTCTATTGAAATAGAGGCCGTGGGCTTTATGGCCGTGGAAAAAACTACCGGCAGGCCGTTGGTGATTCCTCCAAGGATTCCACCGTTGTTGTTGCTTCTAGCTTTAATGCGGTTGTCTTCATCATAAAAAAAGCTGTCATTGGCCTTTGATCCCTTCATTTTAGAGATTTCAAATCCTTTGCCGAACTCAAGCCCCTTTGTTGCAGGAACAGAAAACACGAGATGGGCAATCTTGCTTTCTAAAGATTCGAAAAAGGGCATTCCATGCCCTGCCGGCACGTTAAATGCCATGCATTCAATTATCCCCCCCACCGAATCCAAACAGTTCTTGGCGTTTTCTATCGCCTCTTCCATCTTCCTGCCCTTATCTGCATCCAATACCGGTATCTTCTTGTTGGATAGGACCCCTGAAAGATCATCTGCGTCAGCGTTGATATGATCCAGCTCTTTATCCTCTACATCCGAAATCCTCTTGATTCTCGACAAGATTCTTATGTCGTAATTGTCGTAGAGTATCTGCTTTGCAACTGCTCCGTAGAATACCAAAGGAGCAGTAATTCTTCCGGAAAAGTGCCCGCCTCCCCTGTAGTCGTTAAAACCCTTATATCTGATGCTTCCGGTGTGGTCTGCGTGTCCCGGACGCATTATATCCTTAAGCTTGGAATAGTCTTTGGATCTGTTGTCCTGGTTCCTTATTATAAACGCCAAAGGAGTTCCGGTGGTATAGCCGTTGAAAAATCCGCTTAGTATTTCAAAGGAATCGTCTTCCTTTCGTTTTGTACTATATGGATCCGCTCCCGGCTTTCTTCTGTCCATTTCTTTTTTGATAAAGTCAATGTCCAACTCTATCCCTGGTGGCAATCCGTCTATAACGCCCCCTATGGCTGCTCCGTGAGATTCACCAAACAGGGAAAACTTGACTTTATTCCCCCAGTTCGAGCTCATTTATTACCCCTCCTAAGCTGACAAAATCCTCCCAGAATTTCGGATAAGATTTGTTGACGCTTTGCGCATTTCTGATGACTACTTTTTCTTCGCATTTTATCGAAGCTACGGCGGCAGCCATCGCTATCCTGTGATCATTGAAACTGTCCACTTCTCCGCCCTTGAGCTTGCCTCTTCCCTTGATGACAAGACCATCGGTATATTGGGCTATATCCGCCCCTAAAGTAGAAAGCACCTGGGTTATCGCGTCCAACCTGTCCGATTCCTTGATCCTAAGCCTTTTGGCGTTTACAACCTCTGTCATCCCGCTGCTCAAAGCTGCCAGCACGCTTACAATGGGAACCAAGTCGGGGCATTGGGAAGCATCCACTGTAGTACCGTTTGTGTCACTTCTGGATGTCTTGTAGCCCAGGATCAGCTTCTCGATGTTCCCGCCCATTTTTTTTATTATATCTACTATCACCTTGTCACCCTGCAAAGAGCTGAACTTCAAATCGTTGCTATAAATCTCTCCCCCGAGAATCCCAGCCGTAAGCCAAAATGCGGCTTGAGAAAAATCTCCCTCAACGCTGTAGTCGGCGCTTGTATATTCCTGGGAACCCTTGATGATAAATTCCTTATAATCCTTGTTTATTATATCGATTCCAAATCGGTTTAGCATCTCTATAGTCATATCCACATACGGCTTGGACTCAAGTTCAGTAGTTATCACAAGCTTGGAATCTCCCTTTAAAAGCGGAAGGGCAAATAACAGTCCTGTAATGAACTGAGAGCTCACATCCCCTTCCATGCTGTACTCTCCCGAACTTAGAGATCCTTTAATCGTAAGCGGCAGTTCCCCGTACTTATTGGTGTAATAAACCTTCTTTTGGTCGAAAATGTCGTAATATGCATCTAGAGGTCTGCTTATGAGCCTTCCTCTTCCAGTCACCGTTACTGTTTCATCCAGCAACGCCAACAAAGGGATTATGAACCTGATCGTAGAACCGGATTCGCCGCAGTCTATTTTGTCGTTTTTCAGCTTCATCCTGCCCGTACCTTGAATCCTCAAATTGTAGATTTCTTTTTTTTCATCCACTACCTTGTATTTAATCTTTGCACCCAAAGATTCCATAGCTTCGCACGTAGCTTTTATATCCTCTGACAACAAAACATTTTTAATGTTGCTTATCCCTCCGCTCAAAGCTGCACAGAAAATGCTTCTATGGCTCATGCTCTTTGAAGGTGGTATGTTTACGGTACCTCTTAAGGTAGATGGTGTTATTTCAACAATCTTCATATGGTATTCTCCTTTATATGATAAACTCGATAAGCTGGTTTCTATCCATTTTCACCAACACGGCTTCGCCTAATTCCTTCAGCATCACTAGAGTTATTTTGTCTCCACTGAACTTTTTATCCCTGAAGAGTATCTCCTCAACCTTGTCCTGCTCAAGATACGGCATAGTATAAGGCAGATCGTTTTTCTCCAAGATGCTTTTTATCTTGTCGGCAGTGCCTTTTTTTGTTATGCCTTTCTTCTCACTTTTAACGGTGATATGATACATGCCGATGGCAACAGCTTCTCCATGGGAGAATTTCTGGTAGTTGAAGTACGCCTCCAAGACATGTCCGATGGTATGTCCAAAATTAAGTATCTTTCTCAGACCACCTTCACGCTCGTCTTCTTCCGTAACTTCTTTTTTGATCACGCAGCATCTATGTATTATTTCAGCAAGACCATTTTTTATCTCATTTTCCCGATCGTAATACAGCCGGTTAAAAAGATCCTTGTCGTAAATACATCCGTATTTGATTACCTCTGCCATGCCCTCGCTAATGTTCCTCTTTGGGAGCGTCTTGATTACGTTTGGGTCTACGATGACCGCTTGCGGCTGATAGAAGCTTCCCACGAGATTCTTTCCCTTGCTGAGATTTACTCCCACTTTACCGCCTACGCTGCTATCCACTTGAGCCAACAGCGTTGTAGGCACTTGAATAAAATCTATGCCTCTTAAATATGTAGATGCGCAAAATCCTGCCAAATCTCCTACGACGCCTCCTCCCAAAGCCACCACCAAGTCAGATCGGGTCATATTGTACTCGGAAAAGTGATGGTAAATCTCTTCTGCCTTCGCCAAGCTCTTGCTATGTTCACCCGGGGCAATGACCAGTTCATGAACTTTGCATCCTGCCTGGGATATCTGCTTAGCTATATGCTTCAAATACAGGGGAGCTACATTGGCATCGGTAATTATCACTGCTTTCTCGTACCTGAAAAATGTATCGTTATATTTCTCCAACTCCTCTAAAACTCCATTTTCCACATCAATCGTATAGCGATAATCCCTGTGCAGTTCGACTTTAATACCTTCCATACGCGACTCCTCCTGACAAATGTTTTAATAAATATTATATCACATGTATAAGCTTAAGGTAAAATCTCAAGCTCGCATTTTTATCTTTCTTCTCTAAAATATGCTCGGCCTATCGATGAAGGTGCCTTGTTTTCCTTGCTTTTCTTCATGGACATGAGCACAAGAACCAGTATCGTCGCAACATATGGCAGCATGTTTATTATATAGATCGGAACTGGCAAGGCAAACTTTTGAAGCCTAAATCCAATTATATCAAGACCTCCGAAAAAGTAAGCCCCTGCAACCGCGCGGTAAGGGTTCCACACAGCAAATATGACCAATGCCACCGCAATCCAGCCCTTTCCTGCAGTGATGTTTTCCTGCCATACAGGTATGTAGGCCAGGGATAAAAATGCTCCGCCGATTCCCGACATGGCTCCTCCCAAAGTGATGTAGAAATACTTGTATCTGCTAACCCCTATGCCGCTGGCATCAGCTGCCGCTGGATTCTCCCCTACCATCTTAAGGTTAAGTCCGTATTTTGTCTTATATAACAAAATGCCCAAAATCAGAACGCTTAGATAAGACAAGTACACCAATGGGCTCTGCTCGAAGAAGATCTCTCCCAATACCGGTATCTCACTTAAAATCGGAAATGAAACTTTTGCAAATACACTGGTCACGCTTTCAGGCAATTTGTAACCAACATAGCTGCTCCCTACAAAGCTGGCATATCCTGTGCCAAATATAGTAAGAGTCAGTCCGGTTACCTCTTGATTTCCCTTTAATGTGACAGTTATAAATGCGTACACCAAGGCTCCCACCATACCTGCAAGAGCAGCTCCCATCAATGCTAAAAACGGATTTGCCGTCCCATATCCTACGGCAAACCCCGTCACCGCTCCCATCAGCATCATACCTTCGAGCCCTAGATTCAAATTGCCTACCTTTTGACTGAATATCTCACCTACAGTGGCAAACAAAAGCGGGGTTCCTGCCTGAACAACGGCACTTAAAAAAGATATCACATTCATTTCAAATCTCCTCCCGCCTTTTTAACCCTCACAACTTTATATCTTAGAAAAAACTCGCTTGCCAAAACAAAGAACAAAATCAGCGCCTGCAGTATCTCTGCTGCAGATGCTGGTATTTGATACGCAGTCTGTATGAACGACCCCCCCTGACGGAGCATAGCGAAGAGAAATGACACCACCCCCACCATGATAGGATTTAGTCCCGACAGCCATGCCGTTATTATAGCCGTAAAGCCAACTCCTCCGGTTAGATCTACTGATAAGGTTCCGCTTATTCCGGATGCCTGTATCATGCCAACAAGCCCAGATACGGCACCACTCAAAAACATGGTTTTCAAGATGACCCTCTTTATATCTATGCCCGCATACCTAGCCGTATCTTCACTCTCGCCGATTACCGCAATTTCATATCCGGTTTTCGTATGGTTAAGGTACATATGAATCAAATATATGAGTACCAAAGCGACTATCCAGCCCACATGTATGTCAAAGATTTTAGGCAGCAGAGCGCTTTGTTCAAAACTTGCTATCTTGGGAAATCCCATGGCACTAGGATCCTTCCACAGGCTATATTGGAGGTAGGTTACCCATCTCAACGCTATATAGTTGAGCATCAGCGTAAACAATGTTTCATTCGTCCCAAATTTAGCCTTGAACCATGCGGGTACAATCAACCAGACGCCTCCCATGGTCATCGCCGCTCCAGCCATCAATGTCAATAAAACGGGCTTAGGAAGGTGGGAAAAATTCAACGCCAAATATGCTGCTGCAAATCCTCCCATGAATATTTGGCCTTCGGCCCCAATATTCCAAAATCGCATTTTAAATGCTATCATTACTCCCAGAGAGGTAATAAGCAGCGGAATAGCTATATTTACGGTTTCTCTAAATCTAAAAAACGACCCCAAGCCTCCTTGTACCATGGATACATATATCCTTAAAGGATTTTCTCCTAAAACCACCAAGAATAGCCCTCCGAACACCAATGCTCCGAAAACAGCTCCGAGTCTCACCAAGGCGATCTGATTCTTGTTCAATTCGCTTCTTTTTGCTATCCTCATCAGATCACCTCCTCTTTATGAGCACCGGACATCATCAAGCCTATTTTTTCCCTGTCTGCTTCTTTTGCATCCACTATCCCGGTGATTTCTCCGTTGCACATTACCAAAATCCTGTCGCAAAGCTCTAATAGCACATCCAGGTCCTCGCCTACGTACAATACCGCCGTGTCCTTCATTTTCTGTTGATTCAGAAGATCATATATCAAATAGGAAGAGCCTATATCAAGCCCTCTCGTCGGATATGCAGTGATTATCACGTGTGGGTCAGATTCTATCTCACGTCCCAATAAAACCTTTTGGATATTTCCCCCTGACAAAAGTCGTACAGGGTGCGCGTCTGTGCTCGGGGTGGATATATTAAGCTTCTCCACTATCTTTTGTGCTTTTTCCCTGGAAGGCTTCCTGGTAATAATGAGGCCTTCCTGTTTTTGATATTCTTTAAGAAGGATGTTGTCCACTATGTTCATGGATGCCACCAGCCCCATGCCCAACCGGTCTTCAGGAACAAAACTCATGCTTATGCCCATTCTTATTATTTCTCTAGGGTTCTTCCCAAGAAGACTTTCTCCTTCGTATATGATATCTCCATTAGTTACAGGGTAAAGTCCTGCAAGTGTTTCGCAAAGTTCTTTCTGTCCGCTTCCGGCGATTCCTGCGACACCCAATATCTCCCCTGTGAACATACTGAAATTCAAATTTTTTAAAGCCTCCGTCTTGTCGCTTTTCAGCGCTGTCAAGTTTGCTACCTTCAAAACTTCTCTTTGAGTTCCTCTGGGGGGTCTCTCTATTGATAAATCCACAGCTTTGCCTACCATCATTTTTGTCAATTCCATGGTATCCGTCTTATCCTTGTCAACAGTCCCTATATCCCGTCCTTTTCGAAGAACTGTTATGACATCGCTGATTTCCATGACTTCATTAAGCTTATGTGTGATTATAACCACAGCACAGCCCAGCTTTGTCATGTTTCTGATAATATCAAACAGCTTCTCCGTCTCTTGGGGAGTAAGCACAGCTGTAGGTTCATCCAAGATCAAAACATCCGCTCCTCTATAGAGCACCTTGAGTATTTCAACTCTTTGTTTCTCCGCTACTGACATGTCGTATATTTTTTTGTCCGGATCTATCTCAAGTCCGTATTTTACGGATATCTCTCTTATTTTTTTGCTAAGCTCTGCACCTTTTACAAAAAAGCTCTTTTCGTAGCCCGCAATTATATTTTCCTTTGCTGTCATTACTTCAACCAGCTTAAAATGCTGATGTATCATTCCTACCCCTAGATTTATAGCATCTTTGGGGGAGTTTAACCAAACATCCTTGCCTTTGATGGATATTTTCCCTTCATCGGGAGTGTAAATCCCAGCCAATATGTTCATCAGAGAGCTTTTTCCCGCTCCGTTTTCTCCTAAAAGAGAGTGTACTTCTCCTCTTCTCAGGGTCAGATCCACACCGTCAAGAGCCTTGACCTTGCCAAACGTTTTTGATATTTCTTTCATCCCTACCAATATCTCGCTCATTTATACCACCTTTGTTAAACAAAGGGACAAGTTTGACCTTGCCCCTTTGTGATTTCTTAGTCTTTAATTTCCTGCTGGTATGTTACCCACAACACCTTGCACAAACCAGTCAAATCCAAGCATCTCAGCGTCAGTCATTGAATCGCCTTCTTTTACGACCTCTTCTCCCGCTTGATTGTAAACAGGTCCGTCAAAAACGTCAAATTCACCTGATTTTATTTTTGCTTCCATTTCAGCCACTATTTCTGCAGCTTCCTGTGGCGCAAGCTCCGTCAATTCGTCCAACAAAATAACTCCCTCGTCCATGCCGCCCCAGTATGGAGCATTGGTCCAAGTTCCGTCTATGACCTGCTGAACAGCAGTCAAATAATACTCTCCCCAGTTCCAAAGTGGCGCTGTCATGTATGCTTGAGGAACAGCATCTTTAGAACTTACATTGTAACCAATTGAAAAAG
>CAZOTE010000021.1:0-31805 GCA_964582705.1 uncultured Eubacteriaceae bacterium
AAAGGGATAGATCTTATACCTGTTAATAGGTGAGAGATCTATCCCTTTTGTCTTTTACTAAAACTGAGAAGCTCTATAAACAGCTACTTTCTACCCTCCATGCTTACGCTATACTCATATCTGTCGCCTATCAGCTTGGCGATGCTGTAATCCAAAGGGCCCTTTTCAGTATAAGTGATTCTTTTGCTTAATAAAAGAGGAGAACCCACAGGGATCTGAAGAATTTGAGACTCGGTAAAATCAGCACTGATTGCTGAAAGCTTTTCATGAGCCGATTTGAGTATAATGTGATATTGATTTTCGAGAAATTCATATAAACCGGTAAATGTCCCTACGAATTCTTCTATGCCCGCAACTTCATTTAGTTTCAAATAGTTAACCATTATCGCTATCGGAATACCATCTGCAAGCTGAACACGTTGAATCATGTATACCTTTGAACCCTCGGGTATTTCCAAAGCTTCTGAAACAGTCTGAGAAGCTTTGACTATGCTAATAACCATTCCACGAGTAGTAACCTTTACTCCTTTTGCTTTTAATGTTTCGCTGGTTGATGTTAAGTAATTTAATTTTTGGGTCGTTGAATAATCCAAAACTTCAGTTCCATAGCCTTGTTTTTTCTTTACATATCCTTCTGAAGATAATAGACCGATGGCTTTTCTGATAGTCGTTCGGCTCACATCAAACTCGAGCTCTAGCTCGTATTCAGTTGGCAGCAAGCTTCCAGTAGGATATCGACCTTCTCGGATGTCTTTCTTCAGAGTTAAATAAACTTTTTTATAAACAGGTATATTTCCCATGATTTCTCCTCGTAAACTTTATAATAGATGATTATGAGTATAGCAACTTAGTAATATAATGTCAATCGGAGTATTTGAACAACTTAGTATTTGACATAAACGTCCTAAAATGATATCATACAAGTCGTAAAGATGATTATCTTTAATTGAATTTAAGGCTATGGGGATAGCTGGCAGCATATCTTTCGAGGAGGATGGAATGGAAAAACGACTTTTAGGAAAAACTGCTATTATAACAGGATCCGCTAGAGGAATCGGAAGAGAATATGCACTGAGAATGGCTAAGCTCGGTGCAAACGTAGTGATTACAGATATCGATTTAAGCGCAGGAAAATACAAGGAAACTGACATCAAGGCAAAATCGGTGAAAGAAGAGGTAGAATTATTTGGAGTCAAATCTTTGGAGTTCGAAGGAGACGGAACGGACGAAAGTTTTGTAAAAAAAGTAGTGGAGAATACAATAGATACTTTTGGAAGTTTGGATATTCTCGTGAATAACATTGGAGGCACCGGTGGTGCGGGACCTGGTCTTGCTACAGATATGGAAGTTGAGAAGTTCAGAAGGGTAATAGATATTAACCTTACTACCACTTTCATTTTTTCTAAACTTGCAGGAAAAGTTATGAAGACTCAAAAGAGTGGTAAAATAATCAA
Organism: uncultured Eubacteriaceae bacterium; assembly: GCA_964582705.1. Classification (GTDB taxonomy): domain Bacteria; phylum Bacillota; class Clostridia; order Eubacteriales; family Alkalibacteraceae; genus Alkalibacter. The sequence goes on from CAZOTE010000021.1 coordinate 1,455, forward strand.
TGTGGCTTCTGTTGCTGGTTTTGTTCCACTGTTCGTGGTGCAGCCTCATTACTCCGCAGGTAAAGCGGCAGTAATATCCCTTACAAAGACGATGGCACTGGAACTTGCTCCACACGGAGTTACTGTGAATGCTATAGCTCCAGGTTATATAAGCACAGTAAAGTGGGATGCCCACTTTGAAGCTCAAATCGAAGATTTGGTGCAAAAAGTGCCTCTAGGAAGAATAGGTACTACTGAGGATTGTTCAAAGGTCATTGAATTCCTGGCTACAGATCTTTCAGATTATTTAACAGGACAGGCTATTTTTGTGGACGGCGGATTGATGGAATTAAATCCATCATCATCTAAAATTGAAAATTATCAGCTATAAACCGGGAAACCGGTTTTTTTATTTGCATTGAACCAAAGAAATTTATTAACACTGGTATAACTAAGATGATTTTTGTATAATGAAAGGTACTTGATAAACTATAACGGAAAGTAGGTTGGATTATGAATTTTGAAAAGATATTGATCGTTTTATTCATAGTGTTCGGAGTAGGATTGGTTCTTATTGGTATTGTAGATATGTTGAAAAATAGATCGGTCAATAACGAAGAGTTGTCAAACGGCGATACCGAACTTAGGTATTTGAGGGTTCAGGGATTTATAGACATGGCAACCGGAGCGTTGTATGTCACATTGGGAATAAGTACATATATGGAAAAGTTTGAAGCTGCTTATTTCTACATGTTGGTGTTGGGGATAGCACTTGTAAGAAAAGTTTTGGAATTGACTATTAAAAATCAAATTAAAAAAATGAAATCAAATTGATGAAAGATATTAGCAATGGAAGACAGGTGATGAAATGATATACGGAAATATTGATGGATTAAAAAAGTCGTTGTTGGAACGACTGGAAGACTTGAGGGGTCTTGTTATGGAAAACAGCGAGCTTCTTGATGAAAATACCGCATATGAGCTATGGGAAATCAGCACGCTCATAAACAGGGAAGTTATCATAATTACTGATAAAAGAAACGAAATCCTTGAAGTTGGCGTTGGAGATTTTAGAAGTGCCTCCTTTCCTGAGATAGACTATGAGAAAATACAAGGTGCAAAGAGTTTTCATACCCATCCCAATGAAAATCCTAACTTATCAGATCAAGATAAATCGGCTATGATCAGCCTTGGACTCGATCTGTTGGGAGCAGTCGTTGTGAGGGATGATAAAATATTAGTGGGAATCGGCGTGTTGGATGTTGAGGATGGCGAAATAGTAGTTAAGGTGCCAGGGATATTTTCTCTAAAGGATTTAAGAAGATTTGAAATTGATGTCTACAGCGATAAAGTCTCTAAATTTAAAAGGAATGCTCCTAAAATAGTCTCTGATGAAACTGAAAAGGCAGTATTGATAGGAGTGAGCCTTAAATCGAAGACGGAAATGCTGGATATTCAGTCATCTATGGATGAATTAAAGGAGCTGGCTTTAACTGCAGGGGTGGTTCCTGTTGACATGGTTGTTCAAAACAAAGATAAAATAGATTCGAATTTTTATATTGGAAAAGGCAAGCTCCTGGAGTTGAAGGAGCTGATTCAAATAAAAAATGCCAATATCGTAATCTGCAATGACGAGCTAAATGCAATGCAACTCAGAATTATTGAGACGGTACTTGGTATAAAAGTGATCGATAGAACGGCTCTTATTTTAGATATATTTGCAAAACATGCTACTACAGGTGAAGGAAAGCTTCAAGTGGAACTTGCCCAGCTTAAGTATCGCCTCCCTAGGCTTATGGGAATGGGTAAGGTGCTATCAAGAACAGGCGGAGGAATAGGTACAAGAGGACCAGGGGAAAAAAAGCTGGAAACCGATAGAAGAGCTATTTACAAGCAGGTCAATATCCTTGAAAAAAGGATAAAGGATATGCAATCTGCCAGGCAGATTCAAAAAAGCAGACGTGTGAAGAACCAGATTCCCGTGGTATCCCTAGTAGGTTATACAAATGCAGGGAAAAGCACTATGTTCAATTTGATTTCTTCAAGTTCAGTTTTAGCTCAGGATAAACTATTCGCAACGCTGGATTCAACTACAAGAAAAATCAAGATGGATGACAAGGAGTTTTTACTCTCTGATACAGTCGGATTTATTGAAAAACTGCCACATGACCTTGTTGAGTCTTTTAAATCCACATTGGACGAGGTGAAGGATGCAGATCTGGTACTTCATATTATAGATAGTTCAAATCCAAATTGTCTTCAACAGATTAAGATTGTAGAAGAGGTATTACAATCAATTGAATGCAAAGACAAGGAGATGGTGTATGTCTTTAATAAAACGGATATTGTAGGTGAAGATTTCGACCAAATTTATTCAATGATTAGAGGAGACAAGCTGAAAACAAGCGCTATTACTGGCGAAGGGGTTGAAAACCTCCTAAAAACGATAGTGAAAAAAATATTTGGAGACACAATTGAGAAAGTATTTGAGATTCCTTACTCCGACAGCAAGTATGTCAGTTACCTACACGGTCTAGGAGTCGTAACAGATGAAAAATATTTGGAGGATAAAATCGTTGTAAAAGTTCGAATAAGCGAGAAAAACAAGCATTTACTTAATAAGGGAAAGGTTTGACATGGAAGACTATTTAACCGTAAAGGGAGAATCGATCAGGGAGATTACTGTAAAGAAATCTCGTTTTATAGCATATTGCTTTCATATTGAGTCCGTAGATGATGCTGAGGATAAGATAAAAAGAATACAGAAGCTTAATTACAAAGCAGCTCATAATACTTTTGCATATGCGGTTAATCCGACAGGAGATATATTTAAGTACAGTGATGATGGAGAACCCTCTCTTACCGCAGGCAAACCCATATACGAAAGTATCGTGGGAAGAAATTTGACCAACGTTTTGGTGGTGGTGACTAGATATTTCGGGGGGATCAAGCTGGGAACCGGGGGACTAGTCAGGGCTTACGGCCAAGCAGCTCAAGAAGCCTTGGACGAAATGGAAATAGTGAAGATGCAATATAATGCTGTTTTTGAAATCTCCACGGACTATAGCCTCTTGGGAATGCTTCAAAACTATTTTTCAACCTTCGATTGTGTTTTGGAAGGAATCGAGTATGCAGATGAAGTTAAAATAAAAATTTGCATACCTTTTAGACAAAAGGAACAGTTCATAAGCGGACACAGGGAGCTAACAAATGGCAAACAGAAATTATACAGTGCGGGAGAAAAATTCATTGAAAAAATTGCCTTTTAGACATCAATGCTATAGGAATAAGATAAAGACTATGTTAGAATATTAATGCTGAAAATTTCTAAGGAGGAACTAAAATGGCTGGACATTCAAAATGGGCAAACATTAAGCATAAAAAAGGCAAGGCTGATGCAGCGAAGGGGCAGGTTTACACCAAGCTTTCAAAGGCTATTGCAGTAGCTGTCAAAGAAGGCGGATCTGACCCAGAAATGAACTCGCGACTGAGAGATGCAGTTACCAAGGCAAAAGCTAACAATATGCCGAACGATAATATTGACCGAGCGATAAAAAAAGGTGCAGGGGAGCTAGGATCCGCAAATTACGAAGAGATAACATATGAAGGATACGGTCCAGGGGGAGTAGCTGTTATCGTTCAAGCTTTGACAGAAAATAAAAACCGAACTGCTGGGGATGTTAGGCATGCCTTTGATAAAAATGGAGGAAATCTGGGCACTTCGGGATGTGTTTCTTTCATGTTTGAAAAAAAAGGTCAGATAATGATAGAAAAAGACGGTAGCGTAGATGAAGATGAGCTGATGATGATTGCACTTGAGGCAGGAGCTCAGGATATAAATGTTGAAGCGGAAGGCTTTGAGATAGTAACCGAACCGGAGGAGTTTCAAAAGACTTGCGATGCATTGGTTGAAGCAGGTTATGAATTCGCATCTGCAGAAGTAGCGATGATACCCACTACTTATTCCAAGCTCTCAGAAGAAGATGTTAAAAAGATGAATAAAATGCTGGATATGTTTGACGACAACGATGATATACAGGAAGTCTACCACAACTGGGAAGAAGAATAAACCGAATATATGTTTGCTTTAACAGGAATATTTCTATATAATATCAGTATGCATGATATTATATGAATAATGCAAAACAAGGTAAATTAGGTGCCTGAGTTGCTGTTATTTGTAGTATACGGGGAGGAACGATTTTGTACGAATATTTAAAGGGAAGCATAAAGGACTTTTATGAAGATAAGGTCGTCCTCGAGTGTGGAGATATTGGCTATCTTATTACTGTATCAGCAATGACCTTGAAAAGTCTTAGCCAGGACGCAGGGCAAACCAAGATATACATTCATCAACACATCAGAGAAGACGAAATGACGCTTTACGGATTTGGGGACAAGCAGGAAAGAAAGCTCTTTAGAGACCTGATAAGCATTTCCGGCATAGGACCTAAGGTAAGCATAGGAATACTTTCAAGCTTCACGTTTGATAAGTTTGCCTCTTATCTTTCCACCGGGGATGAAAAGGCTATTTCCACAGCTCCTGGAATAGGAAAAAAGACAGCGAACAGAATAATTCTTGAATTAAAAGACAAATACAAGAACATAATTCCCACCCATGGAGATTCTAATGATGTAATTTCTACAACCACTACTGAAATCAGAAAAGAAGCGGCACAAGCTTTGGAGAGCTTGGGGTATTCCTATTCAGAGGGGCTTGATATGGTGGACAGGATATTTATTGATGGTATGACCATTGAGGATATAATCAAAAAAGCACTGTCATCCAGTGCTTTTGCAACTTCCTAACAGAGGTGATGAATTGAAAGATAGAATTATAACCACGGAAACAACTGAATCGGATCTTGATATAGAAAAAAGCCTCAGGCCTAAGGAACTCAAGGATTACATTGGGCAAAACAAGGTTAAGGAAAAAATGAGCATATTTATAAAGGCTGCCATGGAGAGAAGCGAGACTTTGGACCATGTGCTCCTTTATGGTCCGCCGGGTCTTGGAAAGACGACTTTGGCAAATATAATAGCAAATGAACTCGGAGTGAACATAAGAATAACATCAGGCCCTGCTATAGAAAAACCGGGTGATTTGGCTGCGATATTGACAGGACTCAACAAAGGGGATGTCCTGTTCATCGATGAGATACACCGCCTAAATAGAAGCATAGAAGAAATCCTGTATCCCGCCATGGAGGATTTTGTTATTGACATAATTGTAGGGAAAGGTCCGGGAGCCAGGTCTATTCGTTTAGAGCTACCTCCGTTTACGCTCATCGGCGCAACTACCCGCGCCGGGCTTCTTACATCCCCACTACGTGACAGGTTTGGAGTGATTTCGAGACTAGAAATTTACGACACATCACAACTTTCAAAGATAATCACCAGGAGCGCGACAATACTTGATGTGGATATAGCCTGGGATGGAGCAGAAGAACTGGCCAAAAGATCTCGAGGAACGCCTAGAATCGCCAACAGGCTCCTTAAAAGGGTACGGGATTTTGCACAGATAAGAGGAAATGGCATAATCGATAAAAAAACTGCAAAAAATGCATTGGAGTTGCTGGAGGTTGACGAAATTGGGCTTGACGAAATCGACAGGAAGATGCTTGAAAGCATAATAATTAAGTTTTCAGGAGGGCCTGTAGGCCTAGATACTCTTTCGGCAACAATAGATGAGGAAAAGTCAACGATAGAGGATGTATACGAACCATATTTGTTGCAGTTGGGTTTTATTCAGAGGACTCCTCGTGGAAGGATCGCAACCAAAAGGGCATATGAGCATATGGGCTATTCCTTCGATAGTGAAAACATAAGTTTTTTTGACGGTCAAGATACATCAGAAGCATAAATATTAATTATGGTGAATTATAATAAAATGTGAAATCAGTTTCATAAAAAAAATATTTGCATTTGATTTTTTCCTGTGGTAGTATCTATTTAACAAGAAAATACACTTGATGACAGCGACGTTATCCACATTGTGGGTAACGTCGTTTTTTATTACAAGTAAATATCAAATGACGCTGCCGTTGTTCCACAACTTATGGAACAGCGGCAGTTGTTTTAGCAATCAGTAGCTTGACTCGATAACAAAGGTGTTGGTCGGTATGTAAATATCGTCCAACATTTTTTTTATAAAAAAGGAGGATGAATGAAATGAGACAAATTGCAATCTATGGTAAAGGTGGAATTGGCAAATCAACGACTACTCAAAACTTGACAGCCGCACTAGGAGAAATGGGAAGAGAAATAATGATTGTTGGCTGTGATCCCAAAGCAGATTCTACAAGACTGGTGCTTCACGGGATGGCTCAAAAGACTGTGTTGGAAACTTTGAGAGATGAAGGTGAAGACATTGAGCTGGATCAAGTGCTTGTGAAAGGCTTTAAGGACATAAGATGCGTGGAGTCAGGTGGACCGGAACCAGGGGTAGGTTGTGCGGGAAGAGGAATAATAACTTCAATAAACCTTCTTGAACAACTGGGAGCTTATACGGAAGATCTAGATTATGTGTTCTACGATGTCTTAGGAGACGTTGTATGTGGCGGTTTTGCGATGCCGATACGTGAAGGAAAGGCTGAAGAAATCTATATTGTTGCATCAGGTGAGATGATGGCCATGTATGCCGCAAACAACATTAGCAAAGGCATACAAAAATATGCCGCAACAGGTGGCACGAGACTTGGCGGAATAATATGCAACAGCAGGAAAGTTGACAACGAATATGAAATGATAGAGGCTTTTGCAAAAGAGTTGGGAACACAAATGATTCACTTCGTGCCAAGAGACAACATGGTACAAAGAGCAGAAATAAATAAAAAGACAGTAATAGACTTTGACCCTTCACAACCTCAGGCAGACCAGTACAGAACATTAGCCAAAAATATCGAAGACAACGATATGTTTGTAGTACCTAAACCTATGGAGACAGACAGACTGGAAGAAATTTTGATGGAATATGGAATCTTGGGTTGATTGAAAGACAAGCTGGGCTTGCCTCTCAATCGGTATTAAGTAGGCTAGGGACCTACGTCTTGATTTTATCAAAAGTTAGAGCATAATTCAATTCATAAATACGTCCATCCATGAACCTGTAGTTTTAATCATGGAATAATTAAAGGAGGATTTCGAGATGAAAATGATAAGAGCTATTGTCAGACCTGAAAGAGCGTCTGTGATTTTAGAAGAATTGCTAGATGCCGGCTATCCGGCGGTAACAAAAACTGATGTCGTAGGAAGAGGGAAACAAAGAGGCATAAAAGTAGGAAATGTGAGATACGATGAACTTCAAAAAGAAATGCTGCTTTTGGTAGTGGAAGACGAGGAAAAAGACGAGGTAGTAAAGCTTATCTCCAAGAATGCCAAAACTGGAGAAGGAGTTTATGGAGATGGGAAGATATTTGTTACACCGGTTGAGGATGTTTACACAATAAGCAGTGGCGTACAAGAGCTGTAGAGGAGGCTTCTTTATGAAAGAAATAATGGCAGTAATCAGAATGAACAAGATGAATGAAACAAAGAATGCGCTCTCTGAAGCCGGGTACCCGTCCATGTTATGTAAAAAAGTAACTGGCCGAGGCAAAAAAATGATCAATATGGATATATTGGAGGACCTGATTGAGGGAAAAGAGATAGATAATCCTCATTTGATTGAGACAATTACGGAAAATAACAGATTTATCGCAAAAAGGCTGATTTATCTTGTGGTGCACGATGAGGATGTAAAAAGCGTCATAGACATACTAATCGATGTCAATCAAACAGGGAACATGGGAGACGGAAAAATATTCGTTTGTCCGGTGGATGATGCTATAAGAGTCAGAACGGACGAATACGGAGATCTGGCAATTTAGAGGTAAAAAACAGGAGACGAAAGCAGGTGTTATGATGAAAGATATGAACAAGGTAGTTGATAAGATATTGGATGCTTATCCTGCAAAGGTTATGAAAAACAGAAAAGAACACATCCTTGTCAAGGATTCTGAAGATATTCCTAAAATTGGTGCAAATACAAGGACTATACCTGGGATTATTACAAACAGGGGTTGTTGCTATGCAGGGTGCAAAGGAGTAGTTATAGGGCCGATAGTGGACATGGTGCATATAGTCCACGGTCCCGTCGGATGTTCGTACTATGCATGGGGAACCAGACGTAATAAAGGCAGGGCAAAAGACGGGGGAAAGAATTTCTTAAGCTATGCCTTTACTACAGATATGCAGGAAAGCGATATAGTATTCGGTGGTGATAAAAAGCTGGCGCAAGCCATCAAGGAAGCAGTTGAAACTTTCAACCCCAGAGCGATATCTGTTTCTGCAACTTGTCCGGTGGGACTTATAGGAGATGACATACACAAGGTTGCCAAGGATGCAGAAAAGGAATACGGCATTCCTGTGCTGGCTTTCAGTTGTGAAGGCTATAAGGGCGTTAGCCAATCAGCAGGTCATCACATAGCGAACAACAAGCTTATGAAGGACGTAATAGGAACTATAGATATTCCAAAGCCGAAAGAGAAGGAATTTACGTTGAATATTCTAGGCGAGTACAATATCGGCGGTGACGAATGGGAGATATCCAGAGTTCTCAACAAGATTGGCTACAAAGTAGCAGCTTGCATGACCGGTAACGCTGAGTATGAAGATATAGCCAAGTCCCATAATGCAGACTTGAACTTAGTTCAGTGCCATAGATCGATAAACTACATAGCTGAGATGATAGAAATCAAATACGGGATGCCTTGGATGAAGGTGAACTTCATCGGCATGGAAAATATGTCAAATACTCTTAGAAATATAGCAAAATACTTTGGGGACGAGGATCTTATCAAGAGAACCGAAGCAGTCATAAGCGAAGAAATTTCAGAAATAGAGGATGAAATGGCGTATTACAAGGAAATGTGCGAAGGAAAGACAGCGATGTTATATGTAGGCGGCTCCAGAGCCCATCATTATCAAGGACTTTTAGGAGAAATCGGCATGGATACCATACTAGCTGGATACGAATTCGGGCATAGGGACGACTATGAAGGAAGGGACGTCATACCGGATATAAAACTGGATGCGGATACTCGAAACATAGAAGAAATAACTGTAGAAAAAGACGAACAGAAGTACAGGTTAAGAATTCCCGCGAGTAGATTGGAAGAACTTAAGAAAGAGCTTCCTTTAAACCAATACAAGGGTTTGATAACTGACATGAAGACAAATACAGTAGTTATTGATGATTTGAACCACTATGAAACTGAAATAGCTGTGAAGGCTCTGAAGCCATCCTTCTTCGGTTCAGGGATCAAGGATAAGTATATGATTCAAAAGATGGGCATCTACTCCAAGCAAATGCACTCATACGATTACTCTGGACCATATGCAGGGTACAAGGGAGCGGTTAATTTTGCAAGAGACACTGCGGCAGGAATACACACTCCGGCATGGAGCTACACTATTCCCCCGTGGAAGAAAGAGCCTATGATAACAGGGAAAGTGGAAGGAGTTGAAAAGGTATGCTAGACCATACACCAAAAGAGATCAACGAAAGAAGTGCATTAGTTGTCAATCCGGCAAAAACCTGCCAACCCATAGGAGCAATGTACGCAGCTTTAGGTATCCACAGATGCCTGCCTCATAGTCACGGATCACAGGGATGCTGTTCTTACCACAGGATGCACCTTACAAGACATTACAGAGATCCAATCGTTGCATCCACCAGTTCGTTCACTGAAGGAGCTTGTGTGTTCGGGGGTAAAAGCAACCTGAAAAAAGGTATCGAGAATGTATTTGAAATATACGATCCTGACGTCATCGCGGTCAATACAACATGCTTGTCAGAGACCATAGGTGACGATTTGAACGACATAGTCCTTAGCACCAAGGTGCCTGAAGGAAAAACTGTAATCTATGCAAGTACGCCGAGTTACCAGGGTTCTCACGTGACAGGGTTTTCTAATATGACAAAAGCCATGGTCACTCACATGGTAAATAAAAACAAGATCATTGAAAATGGAAAACTTGCAGTAATTCCAGGATACGTTGAACCAAGTGATATGTCAGAAATCAAGAGAATGCTTAAAATGCTGGAGGCTCCCTTTACGATGTTTCCCGACACAAGCGGTGTGGTAAACTCGCCGAACACAGGAAAGTACGAAATGTATCCTGAGGGAGGAACGACGGTAGAGGAGCTAAGCGATCTTGGAAATTGCGAAAAGACGATAGCAATGGGCAAATTCTCATCGGAGGCCGCTGCATTTGAGCTTGAAAAGCTTTGTGACGTTGAGGCGAACGTCATAAACATTCCCATCGGGATAAAGGCTACAGACGACTTTGTGATGAAGGTGTTGGAGGCTACAGGAAATGAAATGTCAAAGGAACTCGAATTTGAAAGAGGACAGCTTGTGGATCTGATGATCGACATTCACAATCATTATCACGGCAAGAAAGTCGCCATTTTCGGCGATCCGGACATAGTTATTCCAATGACCGAATTCGTAATAAGCTTAGGCATGGTACCTAAGTATATATTAACAGGAACACCGGGTAATGCATTTGAAAAATCAATCAATGAAATACTAAAAGAAGCAGGAATAGAAGGATCCAAGGTTAAGGCCGGGGGAGACTTGATGACTCTCCATCAATGGATGAAGAACGAAGCTGTTGATATGCTCATAGGCAATACATACGGAAAGTATATAGCAAGAGCCGAGGATGTGCCCTTGATAAGGGTAGGATTCCCGATACTGGACAGAGTTGGACATAGCTTGTTCCCTACGGTAGGTTACAAAGGAGCCATGAGGCTCATAGAAAAGATAAGCACCGCATTCTTGGACAAGTATGACAGAGAATGCACAGACGAAGATTTTGAATTGGTAATGTAAAAGTCAATATATAAGGCGAGGGAGCAAGATATTAATATTTGCTCCCTCAATTTGTAAAAAGAGATGAAAAAAACGGAAAGATCTGTTTAAATATATGGTTTGCCGGATGCGAGACATTGTGAATATTTGGAGGTTGGAGATATGAAAGCTGAAAAAAGCTATATGCTGGACGAAAGGAAAGATCATATACTAATAAAAAAATCAGGCTCGGACGGCATCAAATGCGATCAGGACAGTGTTTCAGGAGCTGTAAGCCAAAGAGCGTGCGTTTATTGTGGTGCAAGGGTTGTTTTGAATCCAATAACGGATGCAGTGCATATCGTTCATGGACCTATTGGTTGTGCCAGCTACACTTGGGACATTCGAGGGAGCTTAAGCAGTGGATCTGAAAATTTCAGAAACAGCTTTTCTACGGACCTGCAGGAAAGAGACATTATCTTTGGAGGCGAAAAAAAACTTGCATCGGCTATAGAGGAAATTGTTGAAAAAATCAAGCCACAAACCATATTTGTATATTCCACCTGTGTAGTGGGGGTAATAGGCGACGATTTGGAAGCTGTATGTAAAGAGGCTGAGAAAAAATTTGCAATAAAGGTGATTCCTGTCCAGTCATCGGGATTTGCCGGCAGCAAAAAAGATGGATATAAAGCGGCTTGCAATGCGATTATTTCCCTGATGGATAGCGATTCCCAAATGGATGATATAAAAGACAAGAGAAGCTTTAACTATTTAGGGGAATTCAACTTAGCTGGAGAGATATGGATTTTGGGCAGGTACTTTAATGCCTTGGGCTTGAAGCTGATAACAGGAATGACTGGAGATTCGTCCACCGATAAGCTTAAAGAGGCAAAAAATGCATCCTTCAATATTGTGCAATGTGCAGGTTCAAGCATTTATCTTGCGGAGCAGATGAAAGTGAAATACGGTATAGACTACGACAGAGTAAGTTTTTTTGGAATTGACGACACATCTGAGTCTTTAAGAAATCTTGCCAAATTATCGAAAGACGAAAGGGTAGTTCAAAAAGCAGAGGCATTTATAGAACTAATGATAGAAGAAACCGAAGAAGCGCTTGAAAACTATAAAAACAGATGCAGAGGAAAAAAAGTCGCAATATATGTCGGTGGGGGCTTTAAAGCCATATCCTTGATCAAGCAGTTCAATGAACTTGGGATGGAAACCGTAATGGTAGGAACTCAAACAGGCAGAAAAGAAGAATACGAAAAAATCAAAGAGCTCTCAAATGAAGGGACAGTTATACTGGATGATACTAATCCATCGGAGTTAGAGTCCTTCATTAAAGAAAAAGGGGCGGATCTCCTGGTGGGAGGAGTCAAAGAAAGGCCGCTGGCTTATAAGCTCGGAATAGCCTTTATAGATCACAACCACGAAAGGAAGCATCCCCTTTGCGGCTATGAAGGGGCAGTTAACTTCGCTAAAGAAGTCGATCTAACTGTAAACAGTCCTGTTTGGAACTTGGTGAAAGGAGGCGGACTTGATGAAAACTAAGAATTATATGAATATGAATGTCAATCCATGTAAAATGTGCATGCCTATGGGTGGGTCTCTGGCCTTTAAAGGAATAGAGAATTCAATGATATTGATGCATGGATCTCAGGGATGTGCAACGTACATCAGAAGACACATGGCTACACATTACAATGAGCCCATTGACATTGCCTCAAGTTCACTAAGTGAAAATCAAACAGTACATGGAGGAAGTAAAAATTTAAAGCACGGGCTCAAAAATGTAATCAAGCTTTACAATCCCAAGGTCATAGGTGTATTGACCACCTGCTTGGCTGAGACTATCGGCGAGGATATCAAAAGGGTAATAGAAGAATTTAAAAACAAGCATTCAATAACCGGAGTTGACATCATACCGGTTTCAACACCTGGATACGGAGCTAGTCATTACGAGGGTTTTTTTCATACGGTGAGATCCATAGTTGAATACTACTCTCCTGAAACACCGGAGAAAAACGACAAAATCAATATTGTCGCCGGTGATTTGACACCTGCGGATATCAGGGAAATAAAAAGGATAGGCAAGCTCTACGGAGTTGACTTTAATCTAATACCTGACATTTCGGAGACTTTAGACGGGTCATTCAAGGAAGATTACAGTAAAATACCAAAGGGAGGCACAACAATCCAGGAGATAAGGTCAATGGCAGGAGCTAAAGCCACCATTGAGTTTGCGCTGCTGTTGGAGGAGAAATATAGCCCGGGGATATTTTTAAAAGAAAAATACGGAGTAGAATTATATAAAATGTCAATGCCGGTGGGATTGGAAGGAACAGATACATTCATAAAAGCCCTTGCAAAGATTACCGGCAGATCGGTTCCGAAAGATTTGCATGCAGAAAGAGAGCGGATGCTGGACGGAATGATCGATTCTCATAAATACAACGGAGAAGGACGAGCATTGATTTTTGGAAATCCTGAAATAACTTACGCAACTACAAAGCTGTGCTCAGAAAACGGAATAACACCTGTGATAGTTGCAACCGGAGCGAAGGCTAAAACACTAAAAAAATATTTTGATTATCCAAATTCTTTGATTATGGATGATGTTGACTTTGAGACTATCCACAGTGAAGTGAAGAGATTAAAGCCTAATATCATGATAGGAAACTCAGACGGCAAGTTCATCTGGGAGAAAGAAAACATACCTTTAATCAGAGTTGGTTTTCCTGTTCACGATCATATAGGAGCTCAAAGAAAGCTTATAATCGGTTATACGGGAAGCATGACATATTTAGATGAAATTACAAATACTTTGCTGGACTTAAAACACAGCGGCTACAGACAGAGGATTTACGATGAATTTTATGATAAAAGCGGAGGTGAGAAATATGCGTAACTGCAGAGGATGCGATGGAAAGAATACAGATAGCCCTTATTTTAAATCTGGATTATCATCTGAGGTTCAACAAAAGACACTCAAACATCCTTGCTACAACAAGGAGGCTCATGACAATGCTAGGATACATCTGCCGGTAGCGCCAAAGTGCAATATAAAATGCAAGTTCTGCAACAGAAAATTTGACTGTCAAAATGAAAGCAGGCCCGGCGTCACTAGTAATTTATTGACTCCACAAAAAGCCCTTGAAACATTTGACTACTACAACGAGCAAGTCGACAATCTTACTGTAATGGGCATAGCCGGTCCCGGAGATGCTCTGGCCAATTTCAACAAGACTAAAAAGACTATAGAACTTATAAAGGAAAAATACCCCGAGGTTGCCATATGCCTTTCAACCAATGGGCTGATGCTTCCCATATACGCTAAAGAGCTTAAAGAGCTGGGGATTACCCACCTTACGGTTACCATAAATGCAGTGGATCCTGATATAGGAGAAAAGATATACGACAGTATCTACTATAACGAGAAACTGATAACGGGAAGGAATGCTGCAAAGATGCTACTGGACAACCAGCTTGAAGGTCTGGCTAAATTGAAGGAAATGGACATAATGTGCAAAGTAAACATAGTAGCCATTAAAGGCGTCAATGACGGGCATGTTAAAGAGATAGTTAAAAAAGTCAAGTCATTGGGCGTGACATTTACAAATATAATGTCATTAATCCCGGTAGAGGGGACAGAGTTTGAAAATCATGAGAAGCTCACTGAAGGAGAGCTAAAAGCGATTAGAAAGAGCTGCGAGACATTGGTTGCTCAAATGTACCACTGCAGACAGTGCAGGGCAGATGCAGTAGGCAAGCTTGGGGAGGATAAGGATCCGGAAAAGAGAAAAATAAGCTAGGAGGTGGCAAAATGGAAAAATTGAAGCATCATATTTTTGTATGTGGAAGTGCCAGACTGGTAGGTGAAAACAAGGGTTTTTGCCTGCAAAAGGACGCAGTGGATATAGTGCAAAATTTCAATGAAGAGATTCAAGACAGAGACCTGGACGGGGAAGTGATGGTAACCAGTACCGGATGCATGGGTATATGCTCAAAAGGACCCATCGTAGTCGTTTATCCTGAACAGACCTGGTACGGGAAGGTGACTCCTGATGATATTGAGGAAATAGTAGATGCACTTGAAGAGGGGAAAAAAGTTGAAAGGCTTATTATTTAAATCAAAATTTAACCGGAGGTAGCTGAAATGAAGCTTCACATTGTGGATACCACTTTAAGAGATGGGGAACAGGCTCCCGGAATAAACTTTTCATTCAAGCAAAAGATTAACATGGTGAAGGCTATGGATAAGGCGGGAGTGGACGTGATTGAAGCCGGAATTCCCGCCATGGGTAAAGATGAGATAAAGGCTTTGCAGGCATTAAACTCCCTAGATATATCATCAGAGCTTATGACATGGAATAGGATGAAACGGGAAGATGTAGAAAGCTCTTTGATGACTGGAATCGAAAGCCTTCATATTTCGGCTCCCGTATCTGATATCATGATAAAAAGCAAGCTGGGTTCCGACAGGGATCATATTTTAAGAGAAACTAATAGACTAGTGGAGTATTCAGTAAAAAAAGGATGCAAGGTGTCTGTTGGAGCTGAGGATGCATCCCGGAGCGACAGGAAATTTCTTCAGAAATTTTTTAAAACCGTAGTGGAGTCAGGTGCTGTAAGAGTAAGATATGCCGATACTGTCGGGAGGTTGAATCCATATACCGTTTGGGAAGAAATTATGCCATTAAAGATGCTTCTTCCTGTATCAATAGATTTTCACGGACATAACGACTTTGGCATGGCAACGGCAAATGCGTTCAGTGCATTCAAGGCAGGCGCGGACCATATAAGCTGTACTGTCAACGGAATAGGGGAACGGGCTGGAAATACTTCCCTTGACGAGATAGTGCTCAGCCTTATATACATGGAAAATGTTATCGCGTCTATCAATGTTGGAGAGCTTGCCAGGCTGTCAAAGCTGGTTGAAAAGTATTCAAGGGTAAGAGTGCACCCAGCCAAACCCGTGGTAGGAAAAGATGTTTTCACCCATGAATCGGGAATACACGTGGATGGTATGATAAAGGATAGGGATAATTACCAATATTTAAATCCGGATATAGTAGGAAGGAAGCATAAATTCGTATTGGGGAAACACTCCGGGATAAAATCCGTAAAATACGTATACAGATTAAGGGGAATAAACCTAACGGAAAAGCAGGCAATAAAAATCTTGGAAAAGCTGAAGAGATAACCATACTGATCATAAGCAAGCTTATTGTTGATATATTCAACAGTCGGCTTGCTTTATTTATGTATATCTAGTATTATATTTTAGAAGATTTACGAACAGGAGAGCATATGAAAACAAGAGATTTTAATTTTGAATTGCCACAGGAGCTCATAGCCCAGCATCCGATAGAAAAAAGAGATGCTTCAAGACTAATGGTCATAGACAGAAATACCGGAGATATTCATCATAAGAATTTTTTTGATGTTACCCACCATCTAAAAGCAGGTGACACCTTGGTGCTAAACAACACAAGGGTGATGCCCGCAAGGCTTTACGGAAAAAATAAAGATAGAGAAGGAGTGGTTGAGATACTGCTTCTTAAAAGAACCGAAAAAGATGAATGGGAAACCATGGTAAAGCCCGGGAAAAAAGCCAAGCCAGGAGATGTGCTGGTTTTTGAAGATGTCTTGCAGGGAGAAGTTGTATCTGTAAAGGAAGATGGATTAAGAATAATAAGGTTTCAATACGAAGGTATATTTGAAAATATTTTAGATAAATTGGGACATATGCCTCTGCCACCTTACATTAAGGAGACGCTATCCGACAAGGAAAGATATCAGACTGTCTATTCGAAAGAGGTTGGCTCGGCAGCTGCGCCAACTGCAGGTCTTCACTTTACAGGAGAGCTGCTGGAGGAGATTAAGAAAAAGGGTGTCAACATAGCATATATAACTCTCCATGTCGGGATAGGAACCTTTAGACCCGTAAAAGTGGATGACGTGACAAAGCACAAAATGCATTCCGAGCATTATTCCATCGACGAGAAGACTGCTGAGATTCTAAACCATACAAGGGACAAAGGCGGCAGGATAATAGCAGTGGGCACCACATCGGTAAGGACTTTGGAAACTGCAGCTCAAAGAGGATTTCCCATTGAATCATGCAGCGGATGGACAGATATTTTCATTTATCCTCCCCATGATTTTAGGGCTGTTGATGGGATGATTACTAATTTCCATCTGCCTGAATCCACTCTTTTGATGCTGGTATCAGCTTTTGCACAAAAGGATTTGATAATGGGTGCCTATAAAAAAGCTGTTGAAGAAAGATATAGGTTTTTTAGCTTCGGCGATAGCATGATTATTATATAAAATTAACTGGAGGACTATAATGGCTGTTAGATATGAGCACATAAAGACATGCAAGCAAACAGGAGCGAGGCTGGGAAGACTGCACACACCCCATGGAATAATAGAAACGCCTATATTCATGCCTGTTGGAACTCAGGCAACTGTAAAGAGCCTGACTCCTGAAGATATAAAAAGCACAGGAGCTCAAGTCATACTTTCTAATACATACCACCTTTACATTAGGCCGGGAACAGAAGTAATAAAAAAAGCGGGCGGCCTTCATAAATTCATGAACTGGGATATGCCCATACTTACAGACAGCGGAGGATATCAGGTTTTCAGTTTAGGCGACTTGAGAAGAATTGAAGAGAAAGGGGTAACCTTCAGAAGTCATCTAGATGGATCTAAGCATTTCATATCACCGGAGGATGCAATAAAGATTCAAAACATATTGGGCTCTGACATAATCATGGCATTCGATGAGTGTACTCCATATCCTGCTGACTATCAGTATGCAAAAAAATCCATGGAGCGAACCTTAAGATGGGCACAACGTTGCAAGGATGCTCATGCAAATACCCAAAACCAGGCATTGTTCGGTATAGTTCAAGGTGGAATGTACGACGATTTAAGGGTGGAAAGCGCCAAGGAAACCGTAAAGATTGGATTTCCCGGTTACGCCATTGGAGGGCTGAGCGTAGGAGAGCCTAAAGAACTGATGTACAAGGCTCTAGATGCTGTAGTGCCTCACTTGCCGGAAGACAAAGCCAGATACCTTATGGGGGTGGGCAGCATTGATGCCCTTTTTGAGGGTGTCTTGCGGGGCATTGATATGTTTGACTGTGTGTTGCAAACCAGAATAGCAAGAAATGGAACTGCAATGACAACCAGCGGTAAAGTAGTCATAAAAAACGCAAAATACGAGATGGATTTTTCTCCCCTTGACCCAGAGTGTGACTGCTATACATGCAAGAACTTTACTAAAGCCTATTTGAGGCATTTGATCAAAGCTAATGAGATACTTGGGCTAAGGCTATTGTCATCTCATAATTTACATTTTACACTTAAAACTATGGAAAATATCAGAAAAGCTATTTTAGAAGACAGGCTTGCTGATTACAAAGATGAATTTTTCAATAAATATAGATATTAGACAGGTAATAATGCTATAATAATAATCAATAATATGAAAGGGGAGCATTGACTTTATGAACGTACAGGAATTACTTTCATTCGTGCCGATTATTGCGGTTTTTGGATTCTTCTACTTTTTTGTCATCAGACCGCAAAGCAAACAACAAAAGAAAATTCAAAGCATGAGAAACGAGCTTAGAAAAGGAGACAAAATAGTCACCATAGGAGGTTTTTACGGAAAGATCATAGCCTTCAAAGATGACGTTTTGACTGTTGAGCTTAAACCTGACAATATCAAGGTGCAAATTACCAGAGCCGCTGTAGCAGATGTTTTAAACAGGGCTGAAGAAGATGTTGACAGGTCTGAATAAACATTGAAATCCCGAAAACCTGAAAATAGAATATTGAGAGGCGGGGGTGATACAATGAAACATATTAAAGTAATCAATTTGGGAGAGTTGAACAAAGTTGAGGGAAAAGGCTGTGGCGAATGCCAGACATCCTGCCAATCTGCCTGCAAAACCTCGTGTACAGTAGGAAATCAAAAATGTGAAAATAACGAGAAGTAAAACCAGGCAGTAAATATTTTTATATTTACTGCTTATTATATGTATTTTTAAATTTAATTAATAATCAAATATAATGTGCGCCATTTGGCGCTTGTTTGCTAACAGGAGGATATAGTGATACATAAATATGAATTAAACGGATATCATATACTGCTGGATATCAATTCCGGTTCGGTATTTGAAATAGATGAAGCTACCTACGATTTATTGGATTATTTCCCCGATAAAGACAAAGCGATTGTCAGCTTAAAGGGCAAGTACCCTGAATTCGACCTGGATGAGGCTTGGGGAGAAATTGATAACTTGAAAGACCAAGGAATCCTTTTCAGCGACGATATAGTCCTGGAAGAAGATTTGATGAAAAACCACGATGTAAAAGCCATGTGCCTTCACGTTTCCCATGACTGTAACATGAGGTGCGGATATTGTTTTGCCTCGGAAGGGAGCTTCGAAGGCGAGAAGGGGCTCATGGACCTAGAAACCGGAAAAAAAGCCATTGATTTTTTAATTGAAAATTCAGGTAATAGAAGACACCTTGAAGTTGATTTCTTCGGTGGAGAGCCATTGATGAATTTCGAAGTGGTAAAAGCCTTGGTGGAGTACGCTAGAGGTAAAGAAACAGAGTCGGGAAAGATATTTAGATTCACCATGACAACAAACGGTCTTTTATTAAATGAAGAAATAATGGATTATCTGGACGCTAATATGGCGAATATAGTTCTTAGCATAGACGGCAGAGAAGAAACAAACGATAAAATGCGAAAAACGCTAAATGATGAGGGAACATATAAATACATTATAGAAAAAATCAAAAAAATGTCTGAAAAAAGAGGCGCCAAGGATCATTATATCAGAGGAACCTTTACCAAGAACAACCTCGACTTTTCAAAAGATGTTCTGGATTTAGCTGATAAGGGATTTCCAAGCATTTCTGTAGAACCAGTCGTAGCGACGCCTGAGAACAGTTATGCTCTGGTCGAAGAAGATGTTTCCGTGCTAAAAAAAGAATATGAAAACCTGGCAGATGAGTATCTGAAATACTCTAGAGAAGATAAAGAATTCAATTTTTTTCATTTCAACATAGATCTCCATGCAGGGCCGTGTGCTTATAAAAGGGTATCAGGGTGCGGTGCAGGCACTGATTATATAGCTGTAACTCCAACCGGAGAGATATACCCATGTCACCAGTTTGTAGGAAAAGAAGAATTCATTCTCGGCAATCTTGATGCAGGCATAATCGATCAAAAAATCAGAGAAAAATTTCAAGAAGTAAACCTTACGGATAAGAAAGCCTGTAAGGATTGCTGGGCGAAATACTACTGCGGTGGCGGATGTTTCGCTAATGCGCATAACTTCAATGAGGATATTTCAATTCCATATGAAATAGGATGTGAATTGGAGAAAAAACGCATCGAATGCGCCATAATGATAAAAGTAGCTCAGCAAAACAGATAATTTAACATTGTTGAAATTGACGGTTAAAAATAAAAGATATATAATTAATTATCGTTTACGATTGGAGGACAAATATGAAAAGCAAAAGCAGAATTAAGCTGGCAGTATTGCTGCTTCTTGTTTTATCCGCAGGCTGGGTTCTTCTTAACGGACTTTCGATAGGAACCTACCGTGTTCTTCCTGTTAAGGAGGCTATCAATTACGGCCTTGATTTAACCGGGGGGGTTTATGTGGTACTGGAAGCGCAGGAGAGCGAGGATGACCCTGTGACAGATGATAAGATAAACAGGGCAATTGCTACGATCAGACAGAGGATCGATGGATTGGGAGTATCAGAACCTGTTATAGCGAGACAAGGAGATAAAAGGATCCGGGTATCGATACCGGACATACAAGATCAACAGCAGGCTTTGGAAATTATAGGAAAGACTGCCCAACTGGAATTTTTAAGCCCTGAAGGCGAAGTTGTGATCACCGGTGCCCATGTTGAGGATTCAAACGCTATTTATCAAACAAACAACCTGGGCATTGAAGAAGCAGTGGTTTCGCTTAAATTGAACTCTGAAGGAACCCAGGCATTTGCACAGGCGACGGAAGAGTATCTGGGCCAAGTAATAGAGATAAGACTGGACGGCGAAGTTATTTCGGCACCAGTGGTCAATAGTGTTATTTCAGATGGTGAAGCTGTTATTCAAGGAATGAGAAATATCGAAGAAGCAGGAAACTTGGCTATGCTTATTAGAGCAGGCGCATTGCCTGTTCAGCTTGATCCCGTGGAAATCCGTTCTATCGGTCCGACCCTTGGACAGGATTCCTTTGATAAAAGCGTTATGGGCGGCATGATAGGAATTGCTTTGGTTCTTGCGTTCATGTTGCTCTATTACAAGGCCCCTGGCTTTGTAGCCTGCATTTCACTAGGAATCTATATCCTTTTGTTCCTTCTGACTGCGGCATTGATAGGCTTCACCCTCACTTTGCCGGGAATAGCCGGAATAATCCTGTCTATCGGCATGGCAGTTGATGCAAATGTAATTATTTTTGAACGGATAAGAGAAGAATTAAGGCTCGGAAAGTCCTTGATGCCAGCGTTAGATGCCGGTTTCAGAAGAGGTTTTACCACAATAATAGATTCAAACGTCACGACTCTAATCGCGGGCGTTGTGTTATTTGCCCTTGGAAGTGGTTCGGTAAGAGGTTTTGCAGTGACTCTTATGATAGGTATCGGGTTAAGCTTGCTTACGACGTTGCTTATAACTAAACGGATTTTAAAATTGTTTATAAATACTTCACTGGTAAACAACAAAAAAATGTACGGGGCGTAAAGGAGGGTGCTTGAATGAAGGTAAATATAACAAAAAATCACAATAAATTTTTCATGCTCTCTGCCGTGCTTTTGGTTGTCAGCGTAGGTGCATTGCTTTTCAACGGACTTAATTTGGGTATAGATTTTATTGGAGGGACTATCGTACAAGTAGACTTAAATCAAGAATTTGAGACAGAAGATGTGCGGGAATTCACCGATAAATTCGATGAAAGTGCTGATATTACATATGCGGGTGAAGACAGGCATCAAATGATTATAAGCACTAGGATTGATATGGAAGAGGATCAAAGAGCGCAGCTGATCGATGATCTTACGGAAAAGTATGGAAGCGAAACAGAAGTTCTATCTATAGACAATGTTAGCGCAGCCATAGGAAATGAGTTAAAAGCCCAGGCTCTTCTAGCAGTGGGTGTGGCAATTTTAGGAATGCTTGTCTATATAACTTTTAGATTTGAGTTCTTATTTGGAGTTGCAGCTATTATTGCCTTGGTGCACGATGTAGTTATAGTACTTGGCGTTTATGCTCTATTTGGAATTCAGGTCAATACGCCTTTTATAGCGGCCATACTAACGATTTTAGGTTATTCAATAAATGATACTATAGTAGTATTTGACAGAATTAGGGAGAACAGAAGCAAGTACAAGAGGAACGACTTCGTAAATCTGGTTGACAATAGCATACACCAGACTTTGAGAAGATCTATAAACACATCGCTTACAACGATTCTCGCAATTTCAGCACTATATTTAGTAGGGGTTCAATCAATCAAGGATTTTACGCTGCCTATGATAGTGGGTTTCGTGAGCGGAACATATTCTTCAATATTTATAGCAAGTTCATTTTGGTATATGGTTAAAGAGAGACGAAGAACAGATATAAAAGTAAAATAATTCGAAAAGGGTGATTTTTATGCAGGCAGGTTTTATAGTATCGATTATTTTTGCAATACTGGTTACTATTTTCGCGCTTCAAAACGCACAACCCGTCGATGTCAAGTTCTTTACTTTCCATGGACAAGCCTCTCTCGCGCTTGTCATACTGGTTTCAGTTGCCTTTGGAGCGGCGATTTTAGGGCTTTTTAATTTCTACAGCAAGCTTAAATACTCAAAAGACGCAAAAGCACTTAAAAAAAGAATCTCTATATTGGAATCAGATTTGGAAAATTGCAGATCAGACAGCGAGTCGATAGCTGCAGACAACTTGCATGAAGAAGAATCTTCGGAAGAACCCATTGAAAACAATCAAGATGATACTGACAACGGCGAAGAGATAAGTTGATTTTATCTCTTCGCTTTATTACAAAAAACAACCAATAAGACTCAGGTGGAATCACTATGAAAAAATGGATACTTAAAAACAAAAAAGGTAATATTGACAATATGGCCGCAGAATTACAAAAGTCTAAGGCCTTTTGCAATTTATTAATCAACAGGGGTTTTGACACTGTGGAATCCGCATCAGAATTTCTATATCCGGATAAAAATATGCAAAAGCCTCCTCTGTTGATGAAGGATATGGAAAAGGCCTGTGATCTGTTGGAAGATAAGATTTTAAAAAAGAAAATGATAAGAATTGTTGGAGACTATGATGTTGACGGAATTTCAAGCAGCTATATTTTAGTTAATGGAATAAAGGGATTTGGTGGAATAGTTGACTGGGACATTCCAGACAGGGTAAATGACGGATACGGCATAAATAACAGAATAGTTGAAGACTGCATATCAGACGGCGTAGATACCATAATAACCTGCGACAATGGGATAAGCGCATTCGAAAGCGTAAAGCTGGCGAGAGAAAATGGTATATCTGTAATAATAACAGACCACCATGAGACCATTGAATCAGGAGAAGTTCCCCAATGCGAAGCGGTTTTGAATCCGAAGCAAAAGGATTGTCCTTATCCCTTCAAGAGCCTATGTGGAGCGGGAGTGGCATACAAATTGGTGGAGGAACTGGGTAAACGCCATGGTACAAACCAAGGGATGTTTGAAAAATATCTCCAATTTGTCGCTTTGGCGACAGTCTGTGATATAGTTGACCTCCAGGGAGAAAATAGGTTTCTAGTCAAAAAAGGGTTGGAGCTGTTGGAGAAAACCAGTAACCCGGGGCTTGCAGCACTAATAGAAGCAAATGGCTTGAATGGAAAAAAACTCTCTTCTTATGATTTGGGTTTTTTGCTAGGTCCCTGTCTTAATGCTGCGGGACGTCTTGATACTGCAAAATCTGCGATAAAGCTTTTTAATTCAAAAAACTTGGATGAGGGCAGAAAAATTGCATCTAGGCTGAAATTGTTGAATGAAGATAGAAAGATAAAGACTGAAGAGGGCGTGTTAAAGGCTGTAGATGAGATTAATGCAAATCTTAGGGAAGATAAAGTCTTGGTGGTCTATCAACCGGAGCTTCACGAAAGCATTGCCGGAATAGTTGCAGGAAGGGTCAAGGAGAAATTTCACCTTCCGACACTGGTGCTCGCTGACGGAGAAGAAGGAGTAAAAGGATCCGGAAGATCCATAGAAGCTTACAACATGTTCATGGAAATTTCAAAGCATCGCAGGCTGTTGGCAAAGTTCGGCGGACATCCAATGGCTGTGGGATTGTCGATGAAAGAAGAGAATATTCAAAGGCTAAGAGAATCATTAAATAAGGATTTTCCACTAGGAGAAGATGAAATTCTACCAGTGGTAAAACTAGATTTATTTCTTCCGTTGCGGTTTGCAAATAGGGGTCTGGTGGAAGAAATAGAGCTCATGCAGCCCTTTGGCAAAGCAAACCCCTCTCCGGTGTTTGGAGATAAAGCTCTCAGATTCACTAAGGGCAGAGTAGTAGGGTCTAATAAAAATGTTCTGCTCATTGAATTGACAGATGATTTTTTAAATAGTTTCAAAGGTGTTTTATTCAATTATACAGATGAATTTGATATATACGTAAAAGATAAGTTCGGCGAATCAGAGCTTGAAAAATTCTTCAACGGGGGTAATTCGCAAATCAGGCTGGATATTGCATATCAGGCGAATATTAATATTTACAATGGGAATGCAAGCCTTCAATTCGTAATAAAGGATTATAAATAACTTTTTATATAAAAAGCACTTCATCAATGGTAAAATGATAATACCGAATTCATACAAGGTGGGATAAAAATGGACTTGAAAGAAAAAATAAGGGTGATACCGGACTTTCCGGAAAAGGGTATCAGCTACAAGGATATAACTACGCTTTTAAAAGATAAAGAAGCTTTAAAGGCAACTATAGATATGTTTACGGATCTGTCAAAGGATTTGAAAGTAGACTTGGTGGTAGGTCCGGAAGCGAGAGGTTTCATTTTTGGCACTGCGCTTGCCTATAATCTACACGCGGGCTTCATACCAATAAGAAAGCCTGGAAAGCTTCCACATACCAAGCTGACACAGGATTACGAGTTGGAATATGGGAAAGATTCCTTGGAGATACATGAAGATTCAATCCAACCTGGTCAGAGAGTACTTATTATCGATGACCTGCTGGCAACCGGGGGAACGCTGCTGTCTACGGCAAACCTAATAGAGCAGCTTGAAGGCGAGGTCGTAGGAATCATGACTTTAATTGAGCTCACTGAGCTCAAAGGACGTGACAAGCTGGATAAATACAAGGTGGAATCCCTTGTATCATACCCGTATTAAATTTAAAGCTGACTAAAGTCAGCTTTGAATTGTTTTAGCTCTTCATAAAATCAGGTGGTGAAAGACGTTGATAAACAAGCTCATAGAAAAAGTTCTGTCCTACAACAAGGATGCAGATATCGAAACCATAAAAAGAGCTCATGCAATAGCAGCAGGTGCCCATGAAGGACAAAAGAGAGTCTCCGGTGAAGACTATATAATTCATCCCATGGAAGTTGCGCTGATACTGGCTGAACTTCAGTTGGATGTGCCTACAATTACTGCGGCAATATTGCACGATGTAATAGAGGACACAAGTTATCCTTTTGAGGATATGAAAGAGGTCTTTGGAGATGAAATTGCAGATCTTGTGGATGGAGTAACCAAGATTAGCAAACTTGAGTTCAAGTCAAAGGAAGAACAACAGGCTGAAAATCTACGAAAGATGATCATAGCAATGGCGAAGGATATTCGCGTCATCATGATCAAGCTTGCTGATCGGCTACACAACATGAGAACCTTAAAGTACATGCCGGAAGACAAGCAAAAAGCAAAGGCCCAGGAGACGTTGGACATATATAGCCCGATAGCCCACCGGCTTGGTATTTCTAAGATAAAATGGGAGCTTGAAGACATAGCTCTTAGGTATTTGGATGAGTCAGGTTATTATGACTTGGTAAACAAAGTAGCTCAAAAGCGAGAGGTTCGAGAAAAATATATCAAGGATGTCATGGATGTTCTTAGAGAAAAGCTTACAGATGTAGGCATAGAAGCTGACATTCAGGGGCGACCAAAACACTTCTACAGCATTTACCGAAAAATGTATCAGCAAAACAGGAGCTTTGAGGAAATCTACGACTTAATTGCCGTAAGGGTTGTAGTCAACAGCATCAAAGATTGTTATGGAGTCTTAGGTGTCGCCCATACCATGTGGAAGCCCATACCGGGAAGGTTCAAAGATTACATAGCGATGCCCAAGCCCAATATGTACCAATCCCTACACACTACAGTAATCGGGCCTAAAGGCGATCCATTTGAGATTCAAATCCGGACATGGGACATGCACAGAACAGCTGAATTTGGAATAGCCGCCCATTGGAAATATAAAGAGGGCATTGAAGACAGCGACAATTTTGAAGAAAAGCTTGTCTGGTTGAGGCAAATACTGGAGTGGCAAAGAGAGCTTCAGGATGCCAGCGAATTTATGGAGACATTAAAAGTAGATCTGTTTACAGACGAGGTCTATGTATTTACGCCAAAAGGAGATGTAATTGAGCTGCCCAAAGGTTCATGTCCATTGGATTTTGCCTATAGGATACATAGCGACATTGGCAATAGATGCATTGGGGCTAAAATCAACGGAAAGATAGTTCCCCTTAACTATACCTTGCAAAACGGCGATATAGTAGAGGTTCTAACAGCATCTCATTCCCATGGACCTAGCCGCGACTGGCTTAAGATTGTAAAGAGCTCTCACGCTAGAAACAAGATTAAGCAATACTTTAAAAAAGATAAAAAAGAAGAAAACATACAAAAGGGCAAGGATTTGCTGGATAAAGAGGTAAAGAGGCAGGGTCTTCAGCAGTCGAATATCTTAAAACACAATTATCTGGAATATGCCGCCAACAAATCCAATTACAACACAGTGGATGATTTGTACGCATCTATTGGATATGGAGGAATCAAGCCGAATTTTATCATCCAAAAGATTAAAAATCACTTTAAGAATGAACTTAATCTAATACCTGAGGTTACCATCACCGAAGAAGTAGCTATAGAGCAGAAACCTCCCAAGAAAGGTGCGGACTACGATAAACTGGAGAGAGCCGTCAAGGTGTCAGGCTTTAAAAACATGGCTGTAAGATTTTCCAGATGCTGTAATCCAGTGCCTGGAGATAAAATCGTAGGCTACATAACTAGAGGTAGGGGAGTAAGCGTTCATAGAACGGATTGCGTCAACATTAGAAATGCAGACGATGTAGGCAGGCTGATAGATGTAGAGTGGGTAAAATATACTACTGCTAGCTTTGTTTCAGAAATAAATATCAAAGCCCGGGACGCAAAAGGCCTACTGACTAGGGTAACCACCGTGATATCGGATCAAAATATCAGTATTGTGTCTTTAAACGTAAAGACTGATCAGGATTATGCTTATTTTAATGTATCCTTTGAAGTCAAGAGTACTCGTGAGCTTAATCAGCTGATTAAAAAGCTCAATAAAATTCCGGAGATCATAACGATTTACAGAATATAATAGGAGGCTTTATGAGAGCGGTAGTGCAAAGGGTTAAGAAATGCAGCGTGGAAGTAGGTGGGAAGATAGTAGGAGATATAGAAAAAGGCCTTCTTCTTCTACTTGGAATAAAAGAGGATGATGATCAAAAGGATATAGACTATATAAAAGACAAGGTCGTGAACTTAAGGGTTTTTGAAGATGAAGAAGGTAAAATGAACCTGTCCCTTAAAGATATTGGGGGTAAAATTATGATAGTGTCTCAATTTACCCTTTATGGAGATTGCAGAAAGGGCAGAAGACCTAGCTTTATAAAGGCAGCAAATCCGGATGCTGCACAAGAAATATACAAAAAATTTGTTGCTGAATTTAAAAAAACGGGCATATGTGTCCAGCAGGGCGTATTTCAGGCCCATATGGACATATCCTTAATCAACGACGGGCCAGTTACGATTATGCTGGACAGCGAAAAAACGATATAGCAGGTGATCATATGATTAAAAAAATCATGGCAAATAATTATACCACGAACAGCTACTTTATATTAAAAGGACAGGAATCGGTTTTAATAGATCCGGTTGGAGATATCGCATATTTTAGAGATCTCCTTCAAGAAAATAATGCCGAACTGAAAGGGATAATATATACCCATGGTCATTACGACCATATTGCATCGGCAAATGAATTATATAAAGAATTCGGCTGCAGTATTTATATCCACGAAGACGATATGCAGATGCTCTTAAAGCCGGAATTAAATCTATCTGGATTTTTTGGCAGCAGCTTTGTCTTCGAAGGCACAGAAAAATTAGTGAGCATAAAAAACGGCGAAAGCTTAACTGTAGGTCAACTTAGCTTTAAAATAATTCATACCCCAGGACATACTCCGGGATGTATCTGTATAATCTATGACAATGCGATTTTTACAGGAGATACGCTCTTTAAAGGCTCCATAGGAAGAACGGATTTTCCGGGAGGCAGTTTTGATGTAATAAAAAAATCTCTGGAAAAATTGAAAACAATGAATCCGGATTTTATATTCCATCCGGGACATGGGGAGAGTGGCACAATTGGAGATGAGGTTGCCGCAAATCCTTACTTTAGGTAGCGTTATGTCAAAATATTTCTATATTATTTCTGATGGGAATTTTTATGCCAACGATATAAGAGAATTGGCAATGCAGTTTTTTCCTGAACATACTATTAAGAGCGGTTTACCAACCGAATCAGACATTACCCTATCGGTGAACAGGGAAGGTATGAAAGTAAAGTCCAAAATTGAATTTATGGGCAAAAAGGTTGAAAAAGAAATTGTCCTTGTAAAAGACGCTCAAAGAAGACAGATAAAGACCCTGTTGTACGAAATACTTTCAGAATTTACAGAAAGAAGCCTCAAGTGGGGAACGATGACAGGAATAAGGCCTGCCAGGGTAGCTCATGGAAAGCTTATTGAAGGCAAAAACAAAAATCAAGTTATAGATGAGATTCGAAGGGAGTACAAGGTGGAAGATCGCCGGATCAGTGATTTGATTGATATAGCCTGCCTCGAGATTAAAAAGCTATATCCCTTGGATATAAAAAAAATGCAGCTGTACATCAACATACCCTTCTGTCCCACCAGGTGCAGCTATTGTTCATTCATCACTAGAGATTCTAATGCTGATTCAGATGTCCTTTCCAATTACATTGAAAAGCTCCTAGAAGAAATATCCTTTGTAGGAAGAGGGTTAAAAGAGTTGGGAGCTTGCATAGAAAGCGTCTACTTAGGAGGAGGGACACCGGGAATACTGGATGCCGGATCCATTGAAAGTCTGCTTGGAGCAATTCGAAAACATATGCCTATTGATAATGTTTTGGAGTATACATTTGAAGCGGGAAGGCCTGATACGATAACGGAGGAAAAGCTGGCTGCAATCAAGAATAGCGGAATTGACAGAATATCTGTAAACCCCCAATCGCTAAATGATGCCACGCTAAGCAATATCGGCAGATGCCATAACGTCGAAGAGTTCTACAAAGCATATGAATTGGTTGAAAAGTTCGGTTTTAAGACCATAAACTGTGATATGATAATTGGCCTGGAGGGGGAAACAAAAGCAGACATGGTACGCACCGCTGAAAAGCTTTTAGGACTAGGACCTGAAAATATCACTGTTCACAGTCTGTCGCTAAAAAAATCTTCGTATCTTAAAAATTCCATTCACAAAGAAAGCTTTTTCGATGAATCAGAAACAGAAAAAGCTGCTTGTGAGATATACAGGATGTTTAAATCCAGACAATACGTCCCTTATTACATCTACAGACAAAAATATACTGCAAACAATGGGGAAAATATAGGATTTTCAAAAGCTGGACACGAAGGGCTTTACAACATGGCCATAATGTCGGATAAACGAAGCGTAATTGGACTTGGAGCAGGTTCCACCGGAAAAGTCTATTATCCGGATACTGATAGGTTTGATAGAATGGAAACTGTAAAAAACATCGAATTGTATATAAGGGATGTAAAAAAAATCGCAGCGGAAAAATTAAAACAGATAAAAAGTCTGGCAAATGATATTGACATGTTTTGACGAAATAATTATAATTATAAACAATTGCATATCAAGCGACTATGAAAAAGCAAGTAGAGTGTCTAATGCAAACAGGGAGGAAGCGCCGAGACTGGAAGCGTTTCTGTGTAAATTCATTCAAAAAACACTTTGGAGTCGTGTTCGCTAATTTGCGTTATCGATAAAAGTGGGTTTTAACCAAACAGGGTGGCACCACGGGTATATACGGCTCGTCCCTGACTAGTACAGTCAGGGAGGGCCTTTTTATGTGTGCCAGGCATGGCACTAATCTAGCTAGTGAAAGTCTAGCCACGGG
>CAZOTE010000022.1:0-30672 GCA_964582705.1 uncultured Eubacteriaceae bacterium
TATTCCCAGTGTGTTCAAGGGTGTTTTTTATCTGCTTTGCTGCAAAAGTTAAGATTATACGTGGAAAATGATAAGATTACCAGTCAGGCAGCTTGTAGAAAGGGTGATGCGCAGCGGAGATATAGACGGCGGTTACGTTTCTCGAGAAAGGATGCTGGAAGGCGCCATAGCTCACAGATATCTGCAAAAGAAAAACAAAGAAATAAACGATTCATACCGAAGCGAGGTGGCGCTATCAGTAGAATATGAGCATGAAGATCTCATTTACTCCATAGAAGGACGAGCAGATGGAATTTTCATTAAAGAGGGTATATGCCATATAGACGAAATTAAGACTACGCATATAAATGTTAAAACACTAACTGAAAATCATGATCTCACCCACTGGGCTCAAGCGAAATGCTACGGCTATATTTTTTGTGCACAAAATAAAATGGCAAAGGTAGGTATTCAACTTACATATCACAATATAGAAGACAAAGAAACAAGGACCTTTGTAAAGATATTTGGATCTGAAGAATTGGAAATGTTCGTAGAAGTCCTTGTAGAAAGATACTCCGAATGGGAAAGGCTGTCACTGGACTGGAAAGAATTGCGAAACCAATCAATTAAATGCCTTAAGTTTCCATTTCATTCATACAGACCAGGTCAAAGGGCATTAGCGGTGGCTGCATACCGAACAATCGAAGAAAATGCAAAGATTTATGTTCAAGCGCCGACAGGTATTGGAAAGACGATATCTACGCTTTTTCCCGCAATAAAAGCCATGGGTGAAGAAAAAACAGGAAAGTTGTTTTATTTGACCGCAAAAACAATAACCAGACAGGTAGCGGAGGAAGCTTTCGGGAAAATGAGGTCTCAAGGCCTTAAGATTAAGACCATAACATTGACGGCCAAAGAAAAAATCTGTTTTATGGAAAAAACCATATGCAAGCCCAATTACTGCAAGTATGCCAAAGGACATTACGACAGGGTGGATGATTGCATGCTGGAAGCGTTAAGGGAGTGGGATGAATTCTCGAGAAATGTGGTTGAGAAATACGCTCAAAAGCACATGGTATGCCCCTTTGAATTGTCATTGGACCTTTCCTTGATGTCTGATTGCATTATATGTGACTATAATTACGTGTTCGATCCGAGAGCATACTTAAGAAGATATTTTTCAGGAGGAGAAAGTGATCATGTATTCCTAGTGGATGAAGCCCACAATCTGGTGGACCGCTCACGAGAGATGTTTTCCGCTTCAATATCAAAAACTGAACTATATGGGATAAAAAAAGAGTTCAAAGGTCAAAACAGTCTGTTGGATAAAATATTAAAGAATATAAATAAGTTTTTTTTGGATTTTGGCAAAAGGTGTGAGAGTGGAAATTTGATTCAGCGGGATAGGCCGGATGACTTCTTGAGCTTGATGGAGAATTATGCAGCGATTTGTGAACAAATGTTAAAAGAGAGAAAGGGCTTGTCTGAAGAGGGAGAATTTTTGAAAGTCTATTTTTCAGTTTTAGGATTTTTATCTGTCGGGGACTTATACGATGAAAGATACGTGACGTTCGTACAGACGGAAAGCAGAGATGTAGTCATAAAGCTGTTTTGCATCAACCCGACCCGACTTTTAGCAGAAGCTTTTGATAGAGGAAAGTCTTCGGTGCTGTTTTCTGCCACGTTTACACCTTTAGGATATTTTAAAGACCTATTGGGTGGAGGTGAAGAAGATAAGACGATGTCTTTGGGATCTCCTTTCGACGAGGACAACCTGTGTATTATAGCCGCGGATAAAGTATCAACAAAATATCACCAAAGGCAAGAGAGCATAGGAGATCTATGTGATATCATTGAGAAGGTCGTGTCTAAAAAGACAGGAAACTACATGGCCTACTTTCCCTCATACAAGTATATGGCAGATGTATACAAGGAATTTACAACAAGATATCCAGAATTAAAATCGCTATCACAAGAGTCGTCTATGTCCGAAGCTGAAAGAGAAATTTTCTTAGATTGTTTTAAAGATAATCCAAAAGAATCTCTTGTAGCCTTTTGTGTTCTCGGTGGAATATTTTCAGAGGGAATAGATTTGGTCGGCAGCAGACTTATCGGCGCGATAATAATCAGCGTGGGTTTGCCTCGGCTTAATGTACAACAAGACATAATAAAGGATCATTTTAATAAAAAAAACAATAAGGGATATGAGTATGCCTATATGTATCCCGGGATGAACAAGGTACTGCAAGCGGCAGGGAGGGTTATAAGGTGTGAAAAGGACAAAGGAGTCGTTGTGCTCGTAGACGAAAGGTATGGGCATAGAAACTACAAGGAGCTATTTCCCAGTCATTGGAGAATGATAAATTATGTTGGAAATTGTTCTGAGGTAGACCGAGTCTTGGATGAATTTTGGAATAAATAATAATTGCGCTAAAAGGGCAAGCTGAATATAATATTCTCATTGGGTTTTTTATGAGAGGATTAATTATGAGAGAAAAAGACTATAGTTTAGAAATTTTAAGGATCATGTCCATGTTCATGGTAATTGCCATTCATGTGGCCAATTATTATTGTAGAAACCTATCTACAACTGAGAGCTCATCGTATTTGGGAGCAACATTTTTCAATGCCCTTTCTAGAACTTCAGTGCCGATGTTTTTTATGATAAGCGGTGCTTTGATGGCAGGACGGAAATACGATCATGTCAAAAACATAAATAAAGTCATAAACTTTATAGGGATACTTGTCACTTGGTCGATAGTGTATTTTTATTGGAACACAACGTATATGGGAAAAGATATGGACTTAATCCACACCGGGATACAAAGCCTGTTCAAGCCTATAGCCCCTCACCTGTGGTACATGTATCCATTTATAGGCTTGTTGATTGCTTTGCCTTTTACATCTGCCATGATAAAGAGCATGGATCCTGCTCTTGAGGTATATTTTATTAAATTATGGATGTTTTTTTCAGGCATAGTATTAATCTTGAGGATGATATTTGATCTTGTTGGAGTAGCTACTGCTATCAACTACAATGTTCCAATAGTTCAAGGGACTTATTATCTCGGATATTTCATAGCAGGCCATATTTTAATGAAGAGAATAAAAAACAGCGTAGACGCCAAGAGAGGATTTATGGTATGGGGACTGGCATATGCGGGATCTATTGGAGCGATGTGGCTTGGCACCTTTTACCTGTCGGTTAAAAAAGGAAGCTATTATGACTGGATATATACGTACAGAAGTATCTTTACGATAATTGCGACTTTGTCTCTATTTGCCTGTATCGGAGCGCTGTGCGACCCCATGAAAATTAAAGCAAAGAAGGTTTTAGACAATTTGTCGAGAGCTTCATTTGGAGTATATTTGATACATATGATTCCATGGGAATTTATTAGGACGAATATTGATGTCCTAGAGATTAATGGATTCATAGGGGTTCCGCTATTTACAGGTATCGTTTTTATAATTTCATATTTAATTGTATCGGTGATCCAGCTTGTGCCGGTATTAAATAAAATAGTATGAGGAAATTTCATTGCGCTATTGTCGATTCTATACGATTGTCAACAGCGTATTTTTTTATTATATTGAATGAAAGATCTGATGACATTGTCAAGATTCGAACAAAATTAAAAGCTTGTTAAGGATGACAATAGGTGGGATAATCAATATATGGGATAGAAAATTTTGCTGTCTTAAGGAGGAGTCTATTATGATAATAGGTGTGCCTAGAGAGATAAAATCAAATGAAAACAGGGTGGGCCTGACTCCAAATGGCGCCAAGGTACTTATTGAAAGAGGGCACAAGGTAATAGTTGAGGAAGATGCAGGGGAAGGAAGCGGTTTTTCAGATGAAGAATATCTAATAGCTGGAGCCCTTGCTTCAAGGAAGGCTTCTGAAGTTTACGCTTCCGCGGAGATTATAGTAAAAGTTAAAGAGCCTTTGCTATCAGAATACAAGTATTTAAGGCAGGAGCAAGTAATATTTACTTACCTGCATTTGGCAGCAGATAGAAAGTTGGTCGAAGCGCTTTTGCTGAAGAAAGTAACTGCAATAGCATATGAAACAGTACAGCTTGAAAACGGTTACTTACCTTTGCTGGCACCAATGAGTGAAATTGCCGGAAGGATGGCAGTGCAAACGGGAGCGATGCTGCTTCAAAAGAACTATGGAGGAGAGGGGATACTCTTAAGCGGGGTGCCGGGAGTGGTAGCCGGTGAAGTACTTATACTTGGAGGAGGAACAGTGGGTAAAAATGCTGCAAAAATTGCCATAGGCTTAGGTGCCAGAGTTACTGTCGTGGATATCGATGCATTAAAGCTTAGAGAACTGGAGGATGTTTTCGCAAGCAGCATAGATACGATAATATACAATACACAAAGTGTTTTTGAATGCATAAAAAGAGCAGACCTTATGATAGGTGCAGTTCTGGTTCCCGGTGGAGCAGCTCCAAAGGTAGTAACAGAGGAGATGGTAAAGACCATGAAAAAAGGTTCAGTCATAGTAGATGTGGCTATCGACCAGGGAGGCTGCATAGAAACAATCGACAGGTTTACGGCTATTGATGCGCCTTCATATGAAAAACATGGGGTTTTACATTGCGCAATTTCCAATATTCCGGGAGCTGTTCCCAAAACTTCAACCTTGGCATTGGAGTCGGCTACTCTGCCGTATATCATAACAATAGGGGACAAGGGGGTAAAAGGGGCGCTTGAAGGTGACAAGTCATTGCTTAGGGGACTGAATACTTGCGGAGGGAGACTTACCTGCAAGGCAGTTGCCAAGGCCTTTGACCTTGACTACACAGAAGCTGATGCAGCTATTGAAAGCTTTTAAAGCGGCATAAGTGACTGGTGTTTTTTTGGGTATAATCGCAATAAGAAAGTTAAATATAAATAATTATGCTCTATTTAAAGGGGGCCTGATCATGATCACAGAAAACATATTGGATATCATCGGCAATACTCCGATGATAAGCTTAAAAAAGATGACTGGTTTCAACATATTTGCAAAAGGGGAATACTTAAATCCAGGAGGGAGCATCAAGGATCGAGTGGCTAAATTCATGATAGAAGAGGCTGAGATTAGAGGAGACCTCAAGCCGGGAATGACGATTATGGAATGCACTTCCGGTAATACAGGCATAGGGATCGCCCTCGTAGGGGTTCGAAAAGGCTACAGGGTCGTGATAGTTATGCCTGAAAACATGAGCGATGAAAGAAAGAAAATAATCAGAGCACTCGGTGCCGAGCTGATTTTGACCAAATCCAGCGACTACATAAACGGTGCAGTATGCGAGACGGCAAGGCAAAAAGCTATGGACCCGAATATCTTTGTCGTGCAACAATTTGAAAATCCGGACAATCCTTTAGCCCACTACAGAACAACTGCAGTTGAATTGTGGCGACAGATGGACAAAAAGGTGGATGTCTTTGTCTCAGGATTGGGAAGCGGAGGCACATTGGAAGGGATAGGTCGCTATCTTAAGGAAAGAAATCCACAAGTAAAGATCGTGGCGGTAGAACCTAAAAATGTTTCGGCTCTCCTCGGTCATGAACCTGGTCTTCACAATATTCAGGGCATCGGAGATGGGTTTGTTCCTAAAATATTGGATGTAAGTCTCATAGACGACGTCATTGAGGTGTCTGACGAGGATGCCGTGGCAATGACAAGAGAGCTTGCGAAGGTGCAGGGAATTTTGGCTGGCACGTCTTCGGGAGCAAATGTATGGGCAGCGGTGCAGATAGCTAAAAAATACGGTGAAGATAAGCAAATAGCAACTGTAATTCCCGACAGGATAGAAAGGTATTTCAGCACATCTTTGATTTGATGCCTGAAAAGAGCAGGAGGCGGTAAAATGATAAAAGTAGAGGACTTGACCCTTACTTATCCAAGCGGCAAAGGGATTTTCAATGTAGATTTTACAGTAAATAAAGGAGGAATAACGGGATATTTAGGACCTAACGGGTCCGGGAAGACTACGACTATAAGGGCTCTAATGGGATTTATGAGGCCTGATTCAGGCAGCTGCAGCATAAACGGCATGGATTGCAGGAACAAAGCCACCCAGATTCAAAATATACTTGGGTACATACCGGGAGAGATATCTTTCTTTGATCAAATGGGAGGAGACGAATTCCTAAGTTTTATGTCAGATATGAGAAGGACAAAAAATGAAAAAAGAAAAAATTATCTCATAGAACTTCTTGACCTGAACCCAAAGGGAAAGATCAAAAAATTTTCAAAGGGAATGAAACAGAAACTAGGTATCGTGGCAGCCTTCATGCATGACCCTGAGATACTGGTTCTCGATGAGCCTACCAGCGGGCTAGATCCTCTGATGCAAAATGTATTCATAGACCTCCTAATGGAAGAGAAAAAAAGGGGCAAAACGATTTTATTGTCGAGCCACATGTTCGAAGAAGTCGAAAGAACGTGCGACAATATAATCATTATTAAAGAAGGGCAAATCGTCACTGAATCGGATGTTGGGGCTTTGAAAAAAGCACAAAGGAAAAGCTATCTTATTAGACCCAAAAACATGGACTTGAGCTGGAACATCATGCAAAATGAGGGGTTTGAAGCGACAAAGATTGCTCCGGACATAATTGAAGCTTATATCGGCGGTGACGATGTAGACAGGTTTATTAAAGCTGTCGCAGGATTTGAAGTTGAAAGCCTTGATGTAAGGCATCAGACCCTGGAGGATCTGTTCCTTGAATTCTACAGCAAAGGAGAAAATTAGTCATGAGCATAGTTCTTCTAAAAAAAACATTAAAGAGAAACTGGGTGCTTTTGGCAATATTTTTTGCTGTTCTTACGATGTATCTCACTATAATGATCTACATGTTTGATCCTGATGATATACAGGCAATCATATCAATGGTTGAGCTGTTCCCCGAAGATTTGATGAAAGCCATGGGATTTGCAGGGTTTAGCGATATCACAGGTTACCTGGCGAGCTGGATGTATGGCATGCTCATGCTGGCTTTTCCAATGGTATACTGCATAATACTTGGCAACAGGCTTGTAGCCAAGATGGTGGATAACGGGTCTATGGCCTATCTCTTATCTACTCCCAATTCTCGAAACAAGATTGTAATAACGCAGGGCTTCTACGCTCTGGCGTCAGTAGCTGTTTTATTTGCGGCGCTTTTTGGAGTAGGTGTTTCAATTTCAGAAATGGCTCATCCCGGTCTTTTAGACATAGGAGGATTTTTAAGGCTTAATATCACGACGATGTTTGTAAATATGTTTGTGATCATGCTGGTGTTTTTCTTTTCGTGCCTTTTTAACGACATTAAATACTCGACGGGTTTTGGGGCGGGAATGCCCATACTTTTTTTTCTAATGAATCTTATTGGAGGAGTATCTGAAGATGCAGAGACAATAAGGAATCTTTCAATATATGGACTATACGATCCTTTGGTGGTGGCCACTGAAAGCACTTTTGTATGGGCAAATCTCTTCTATGTATCGGGGATCATAGTTTTTTTTGCTGCAGGGGTAGCAGTCTTTAACAGAAAAAGACTGCCTATATGACTATCTAGAAAAAAATCTGCAAGATGAGGATAAATGCCGCTGAAATTTGATATAATATCATTGAAAATATTGCAAAATGAAACGGAGGACAAAATATGAAAACCAAGCAAATTGCAGATGGAATCTACATGCTTTCAATGAATGTTGAAGATATACTCTTTGAGGGGATATGGAGCATCGCCGACGGAGTTACCCTTAATTCCTACATAGTTAAAGGTGAAAAGACTGCCTTAGTAGATGGTGTGATAGGGTGGGACGGCGCTGTGGATACTTTGTACGCTTCATTAAAGGAAATCGACGTTGATCCATCAAAAATAGATTATGTAATAGTCAATCATATGGAGCCTGATCATTCCGGGTGGATAGACAATTTTAAAAAAATCAACAAAGATTTCAAGATAATCTGCTCACCTAAAGCGGCGGATTTATTGGATTCTTTCTTCGGAATAAAGGATAACGTCACTGCTGTTAAAGATGGTGCTACATTAGATCTAGGCAATGGCAAGATACTAAGCTTTCACTTGGTGCCAAATGTGCACTGGCCGGATACCATGATGACTCTTGATGAAGAGACAAAGACTCTACTAAGCTGTGATATGTACGGAGCATTTGGAAAAATTGAAGAACATTTTTTCGACGACGAGATGACCGATGAAGAAAAAGAGAACTTCGAGGAAGAAGGAATAAGGTATTTTTCAAATGTCATGGGAACCTTCGCGCCTCAGGTAGGAAAGGCAATAGATAAGACTGAGACATTAGATGTTAAAATGATAGCTCCTGGACATGGTCCTATTTATAGGAAGAATCCTCAAAGCATAATTAATGATTACAAGAGATATTGCTCTTATCGCATGGGCAAGGGAAAAAATGAGATAAGCATTTTGTGGGGATCCATGTACGGCATGACAGAAAGAGTTGTAAACAAAATAAGAGAGCTGCTCGAAAAAGATGGAATAAAGGTAAATAGCCTTCAGATGCCATATGTGGATACAAGCGACATGGTATCTGCCATATTTAGATCTGCTGGGGTGATAATCGCAGCGCCAACCTACGAATATAAGCTATTTCCCCCTGTAGCGGTGGCTCTTGACGAAATAGGGAGAAAGAAAATCTCCAAGAAAGCGGCCTTTTGCTTTGGCTCCTACGGATGGTCAGGAGGAGCTCAAAAGGAAATAATGGAGCTGATAGAGAAGTACAAGCTAGGTTGGGATTTTGTGGAGCCGGTAGAATTCAACGGAAGAGCAAGCGATGAAGAATTGCAAATCATCAAAGATGGCGTTGAAAAGCTGGTAGAGAAAGTTAAGAAAATAGCTGAATAAGTTCGACCGGGGGGTTTCTCCCGGTTTTTTTAGGCTTGAGAAAAATTTGTAAACAAAATACAACAAATGGAGCAAAAACATTGTAATAATATGAATTATAAAAGATAATAATATTGTTGAGTAAATTCGATATAATCAATATACAGTTTACTTGTTGGGGGAGAGTCGGTTGAAGAGGAAGCAGTTAAAATACATACTCAGAAACACTGTTTTTTTTATACTCTTGGTTGTTACAGTGCTCTTCATTGCAGGCAAGTACACTCAGTCTACTATTGCAGATGAGGTGTACCTGGAAGTAGGCAGTGATGAAATTCAGCTTGTCAAGTTTGACAAAAGCCAAAGAGCAGAGTTTGTCACAGACTTGTCGAAGATATCATTGAAAGAGCTGGGAAGCCACCAAATTTCATTGAAAAAATATATATTCAACGTAACTTCGACGCTGATCATTCAGGACACGATTCCTCCTGAAGGCGAGGCGAAGGATTTGACTATTTGGCTTGGAGAAGAGCTTGAAGCAAGTGACTTTGTCCATAATATAATCGACGAGACAGAGGTTTCGGCAGGCTTTTCTTCAGATCCCGATTTCGATCTCGAAGGAGACCAAAATGTCGAAATTTATCTTGAAGACCAAGGTGGCAACAGAACTAACCTAAGGGCAGCGCTAACTATTGTAGCAGATGTTGAGCCACCGGTGATAACAGGGGTACAACGAACGATAAACCTATATGCAGGAGACACTGTTGCCTACAGAACCGGGGTGGAGGTAACGGACAACAGGGATGAAGATATCGAGCTTAAGATAGACAGCTCCCAGGTAGATACTCAAAAGCCGGGAAGATACAAGTTGGTATATTCAGCAAAAGATCGAGCGGGGAATGAGACGGTTATAGAGTCAGAGGTAATTGTAATCGAGAAAAAAATTACAGAAGAGCAGGTCTCTGCCCTAACAGGTAAAATTCTAGATAGAATACTCACAGATGGAATGAACAAGGAACAGCAGGCACGAGCTATTTACAGGTGGATCAGAGGAAATATAAGATACCAGGCTAAACCTGCATCAGGGGACTGGCTTGGAGCTGCATATGAAGGACTTACAAGGAGAAGCGGGGACTGTTATATTTATTATGCTGTCGCTAGAGCATTTTTAACTCAAGTGGATATCGACAATATTGAGATTGTGAGAAAAGACGGAGGCCACTACTGGAACATGGTAAACTATGGTTCAGGATGGTATCATTACGATACATCTCCACGAACTACCGGAGCGGTATTCTGCCTTGTTACTGACGATGAGCTTCTTGCTTATTCTAGAGCCCATGACGATGCCTTTTTGTTCGACACCAGTTTATATCCTGCCACACCTGATGAATAAAGACTCAAAGAAAGAGGGGAATACATATGAAGACACTGGGAGTTATAGGCGGAACGGGACCTTTGGCGACTTCGTATTTTTTTGAGCGGATAGTTTTGGTAACGGATGCGAAGGCAGACCAGGATCATATCGATGTCATCTTGTACAATCGACCGTCAATGCCTGACAGAACCGGATATATTACAGGCAAAAGCAAAGTCAGTCCTGTAGTGCCCATGATCGAGATAGGAAGCAGATTGGCAGATCAAGGGGCGGAGTATATAGCTATACCTTGTATTACAGCACACAGCTTTTTCGACGAGCTCTCTGAAGGAATAGAGGTTCCGATAATTAATTTCCTTGAAGAGACAGGAAATCATCTAGACGAAGAGGGGATCAGAAACGTGGGGCTAATGGCTACCGACGGCACCGTAGTATCAGGGATATTTCAAAACACCTTGATGAACAAAGGCATAGAGACTATACTTCCTTCAAAAAAAGCCCAAAGCTATGTCATGGATATAATATACCGGGATATCAAGTCCGGCAGATCAGTGGATACGGATAAGCTTGAATATGTGGTTGATGAGCTTAAGGATAAACATGTAGATGGAATAATACTAGGCTGTACAGAGCTATCCCTGTTGAAAAAAAGTTGTGCTTCAGGGCAGGAGTTCATAGATCCCCTTGAAATCGCAGCTGAAAAAGCTGTTGTTCTCTGTGGAGGAAAAGTAAAAAAACTTTGAGACATCAAGGAGGTGACATGGTTTGCAGATAAACATACTTGAATACCTGGAACAGACAGTAAAGAGGCTGCCGGATAAAACGGCTTATGCCGACGAACAGGAAAAGTTGTCCTTTTTAGAAGTATACGATAGAGCAAGAGCTATCGGCAGTTATTTATCGGGAAAGGGAGTATATAAAGAGCCCGTGGCGGTCTTCATGAAAAAACAGCCGGCAACAGCAGTCGCTTATTTTGGTGCTATATACGCAGGGTGCTTCTACGTGCCGTTAGATCAAGAAATGGGACTTAACAGGATTGAGATGATTCTGGAAAAGATGAAACCCAAAGCTGCAATATGTGACGAGTCGACAGCAGACCTTATGAAATCGTTGAACTATAAAGGAACGATATTGTCTTATGAAGATATATCGGTTGGGAAAATAGACGAATTGGCATTGTCGTCAATCAGGGACAACGCAATCGACGCTGACCCCATATATACGGTTTTCACCTCTGGATCTACCGGAACACCTAAGGGCGTGATTGCCAATCACCGATCGGTAATAGACTATATTGATAATTTGATGGAAGTACTTAAAGCTGACGAGGATACGGTGTTTGGGAATCAGACGCCATTTTATCTGGATGCTTCGTTAAAAGAGGTGCTTGGAACCATAAAATGCGGAGCAACAACTTATATAATACCGAAGTCTTATTTCATGTTTCCTGTAAAGCTGGTTGAGTTCTTAAATGAGTATAAGATAAATACGGTCTGCTGGGTGGTTACCGCACTGGTTATAATATCCTCATTTAAGGTGCTTGAAAAGACCGTGCCCGAATATCTCCATACCATAGCCTTCGGAAGCGAGGTTTTTCCCATCAAGCAGTTTAATCTTTGGAGAAAGCATTTGCCTGATGCCAGGTTCATTAATCTGTACGGACCGACTGAAGCCACAGGAATGAGCTGCTACTATGAAGCAAACAGAGCTTTTGAGTTGGACGAGCCTATACCTATAGGAAAGCCCTTTAAAAATACCCAGGTGCTTCTGCTAAATGATAAGGATGAAGAGGCTGCTGGCGGAGAGCTCGGCGAGATATGCATAAGAGGAGTGGGAGTAACGCTGGGATACTACGACGACCTCGAACGAACAAGAGAAGCATACGTTCAAAACCCTACATGCAAGGCATATCCTGAGATAATATACAGAACTGGAGATCTGGGGAGATACAATGAAAGAGGAGAGCTGATTTTTGTATCTAGAAGAGACTACCAGATAAAGCATATGGGACACCGGATTGAACTAGGAGAAATAGAGGTGTGTGCAAACACGGTAGATGATGTTGAAAGCGCATGCTGCATTTACGATAGCCATAAAAGCAGGATTGTGCTGTTTTATACCGGCACGGCGATTGGTAAAGATATAATTGTGTACCTAAAGGAAAAGCTTCCAAGGTACATGGTGCCAAACCATATAGTAAACCTTGAAGCTCTGCCGCTGACGTCAAACGGCAAGATTGACAGGATAAAATTGGCTGATAAAATTTAAAAAAAGGGGTTATAAAATGGAAACTTTATTGGAAATGCTAAAAGACATGCACCCGGAAGTGGATTTTGAAAATAACGACAAACTGATAGACCAAGGCATATTAGATTCTTTTGACATAGTGTCGCTTATTGCGGAAATAGACAACGAATACGGTGTAACCATACCACCGGAGTCAATAATACCCGAAAATTTCAATTCGGCAAAGGCATTATACGCATTAATAGAAAAACTGGAAGACTAAATAAAGATACAGGGGAAAAAACATGCTTTTTACATCTCATACCTTTGTAATATTCATATCGTTGCTTTTTTTGCTTTACTATACGATACCCAAAAAGTATCAGTGGAAGCTGCTGCTTGCCTTTAGCTATGTATTTTATTTTATTGCAGGACCGAAATTCTTGATATATATAATAATAACTACCGTCACTACCTACTTGGCGGCAGTGAGAATTGGAAAGCACTACAGGCATTTAGATGCATACTTGAAAGAAAATAAACAGACGCTGACCAGGGAAGACAAAAAAGCTTACAAATCTGGAGTCAAAAAGATTCAGTGGAAGTGGCTCTTAAGCGCGCTTTTAGTTAATTTTGGGATGCTCTTTGTAATCAAGTATATTAATTTTACGATAGCAAATATAAACTGGACCCTAGAGGTTTTTGGGTCAGGTCAGGGACTTTCATTTGTATCTATAGCTCTGCCTTTGGGCATATCATTTTACACTTTTCAATCCATGGGCTACATGATCGATGTTTATAGAGGCAAATATCCTCCTGAAAGGAATTTAGGTAAGCTTGCCCTTTTCGTATCATTTTTCCCGCAGCTTATACAGGGACCTATAAGCCGGTTTGACGACTTGGCAAAGACGCTTTTTAAGGAGCATCAAATCGATGCCAAGAACATGTCGTTTGGCCTGCAAAGGATTTTATGGGGATATTTTAAAAAGCTGGTGATTGCGGACAGGATTTTGGTCGCGGTCAATACGCTTATTGGAGATACTGCAGCCTTTGATGGATCTTATGTATTTGTTTTGATGGTGTTTTATACCATACAGCTTTATGCGGATTTTACCGGAGGAATAGATATAACTATCGGC
Source organism: uncultured Eubacteriaceae bacterium (assembly GCA_964582705.1). Taxonomy (GTDB): domain Bacteria; phylum Bacillota; class Clostridia; order Eubacteriales; family Alkalibacteraceae; genus Alkalibacter. The sequence continues at coordinate 13,570 of CAZOTE010000022.1, forward strand.
ATAGCGCAGGTTTTGGGCATAAAAGTGCAGGAGAATTTCTTAAGACCGGCATTTGCAAAGAACACCGCCGAATTTTGGAGGAGATGGCACATCTCCCTTGGGACATGGTTTAAGGAATACCTTTTTTATCCTATTTCTACCTGGCAGCCAATGCTAAAGTTCACCAGATATTCTAGACAGAAGTTTGGAGATAGGATTGGAAAGAGGCTCCCCGTTTATATAGCTGCTTTTGCCGTTTGGTTCACTACAGGGGCCTGGCATGGTTCAAGCTGGAATTTTATTGTTTGGGGTCTTTTGAACTTTGCAGTGTTGATGATATCGGATGAGCTAAAGCCCCTTTACGCAATGTTTCATGGAAGGTTCAATGTTGAGGGAACATTTCATCACAAGGTTTTCCAGATACTCCGAACCAATTTTTTAATGAGCGCGATAAGGCTTCTGGACTGCTATAGGGACGTGCCAACGACATTCAGGATGTTCGGGAGCATGTTTGCGAGAGCAGATTTGAGTATTTTTACCAATGGAGGGCTTTTAGATATCGGCCTTAATGTGGAGGATTACTGGGTGCTTGCGATTGCCCTGATGGTGGTGTTTGCAGTCGCCATTGCGCAACGAAGGGGAAGCGTCAGAGAGCAGCTTTACAGCAAGCCTGCTATAGTAGGAAGAGCTGTGTTCTATCTGCTGTTTGTTGCGATAATAGTGTTCGGTGCATACGGAATTGGGTATGAATCATCCCAATTCATATATAATCAGTTTTAGGAGAAGCTCTTATGAAAAAATTCTTTAGCATTACGTTAACCTTTGTCATAGCCTTTGGAGGACTCGGTTTGGGGCAAAGAATTCTGATGCCCAAATATACAACAGGAATCGTTGAAGGAGCACTTATAGAGGAATACTATCACGAGAAGGCTCCCCATGACGTCATAATCATTGGCGATTGTGAGGTTTACGAAAACATCTCTCCCATAACTCTATGGGAAGAATACGGAATAACCAGCTTTATCAGAGGAAGCGCTCAGCAGCTCATATGGCAGAGCTATTACCTCCTAGAAGAGACCTTGAAATACGAAAAGCCGGAGGTTGTCATATTCAGCGTATTGGCTATGAAATACGATCAGCCACAAAATGAGGCATATAACAGGATGACTCTTGACGGCATGAGACCATCTGTTCAGAAATTTAAATCCATCAGAGCATCGATGCTGCCGGAAGAGGATATGATAAGCTATGTTTTCCCTATTTTAAGATATCATTCCAGGTGGAGCGAGCTTAACAGTGAAGATTTCGCAGAAGCATTTAAAAGACAGCGAAGATTCCACAATGGCTACTATATGAGAGCGGATATCAAGCCGGTAGAGACCATACCGGAGGGAAGGGTACTGGCGAATTATGATTTCGGAGAAAATGCATATAAGTATCTGGATATGATGGTTGAGCTTTGCAAGGAAAACGACATAGAGCTTCTATTAATCAAAGCTCCGAGCCTGTACCCATTTTGGTATGATCAGTGGGAGGATCAGATGGTGGAGTATGCTAAGAAACATGACATTGAATATATAAATTTTTTAGAACTGATTGAAGAGACGGGCATAGATTTCTCAGTTGACACCTACGATGCAGGATTGCACCTAAATGTCACAGGAGCTGAAAAGCTGTCGATGTATCTAGGCAGCTTCATTAAAGATAATTATAGATTAAAAGATTGGCGTAGCGACGGCGATCTTGCTGAGATTTGGCAAGAAAAATGCGAATTTTACCATGGGATGAAAGCCCTCCAATATGAAGAACTTGAAAAATACGGATACCTAAAAAGCATTAAAGGAGAATAAAATTAAAACGGAGGAGATAACGATGAAAAAGATATTATTGTGCTTCATGCTGATTGGGATTATGGTGTTTTCCTTTGCGGCATGTTCGGATGAAGCGGTGGATGGGAATCAAAATGAGAACGGACAAAATGGTGGCCAGCAGGACGAGGTGGAAGAAGAAACGAATTATGAGTTTGAGCACAATGGAGCGCTGATAGCAGTCAACATGGAAGCTTCTGAGGTTTTACCAAAATTAGGTGAAGAAAGAAGCTATTTTGAGGCTCCTAGCTGTGCCTTTGACGGAATCGATAAAATCTACTCTTACGGCAGTTTCGAAGTGCACACATATCCATCAGGAGACACCGATTACGTATCTGCAATAATATTAAAGGATGACAGCGTTGTTACCTCGGAAGGTGTTTATATTGGCGACACCAAGGATAAGGTGTTGGGTACATACGGAGAAGACTACCAGAACATGGATGGTGCTTTTGTTTATGAGCAAGGGGAAGGAAAGCTTCAATTCATTTTTGTGGACGACATAGTTGCAGCTATTGAATACATTGCAACTGAAAGCAAATAAGCCAGCGCTTAATATATCTCAATTATAGAATTTAAGAAACCGGCATATAAATTTTGCCGGTTTCTTACGTCAGATTATTGATCCATTTACCTGATTTCAGCCTGATAAGGCTGATTATGCATTTGAATATCTCTTCAAAAATTGCCAGAGCATAAACTAAATGGACTGGGAGCTTCCATATAAAAGCGCCTGCCAGGATAAGGGGAACGCCTACAAACCACATGGTAAAGCCTTCTATTATCAGAGCTCTCTTTGCATCTCCACCACCGCGCAAAATTCCGACTATCAGCATTATTCCCAGAACTCTAATGAAAAACACTACGGAAATCATATACAGTATGATCTGTGCGCTTGATCTTACCTGGCTTGATATATTGAAAAAATTAAGTATATAGGGAGAGGAAACGGCAAGTATCAATCCTAAAATAATGCTTGCCAGGATTGATGTCGCGACCAGGTTTTTAGCATATGATTTAGTCTTTTCCATATCATCCTCTCCGATGCTGTTGCCTATCATTACCGCAGCCGCATTTGAAAGGCCGAAGGCGACCACCATGAACAGATTGTTGACCGTGTTGCATATCTGAATGCTTGCTACTGCCTGAGTGCCCATTCTTCCATAAACCGCTATATAGACGAGGCTTGCCAATCCCCAGCAAAGATCGTTGAGCACTACAGGGAGTATGGTCCTGTAGGTGTTCTTGAAATAGCTGGTGCTTATGTCTGTGAGCTCTCGGATTTTTCCAGCTAGGGGACTTTTAAATACATATATGGAAATCAAAAGTATCGTCATCTCGATAATTCTGGCAACCAAAGTAGCTGTAGCCGCCCCTGCGACGCCGAGAGCCGGGGCTCCCAACTTGCCGAATATCAATACGTAGTTGAGGATTATGTTGATAACAAGCGCTATTAGGTTTATTACAAGCGGTTGAGTTGCTTTGCCGATAGAGCGCAGGGAGAAGCTGTAGAGAAAAGTCATGCCTGTAAACCCATAGCTGAACACTGCAACTCTTAAATATCTTGAACCGGATTTTATGACTACTGAGTCATTGCTGAAAATGGATATTATATTTTCAGCATAGAAGAAACCGATGACAGCAAATACAAAAGCAGAAGCTGCGATTGACAGGATGCCTATGCCGAGAATCCTCTTTATGTTGGTTAAGTCTTTTTTGCCCCAATATTGGGCGATAAACACGCTGCAACCTCCGCATATGCCTATGAGAAGCATGTTGAAAAAGAAGAAATACTGGTTTGCTATGCCTACGGCAGCAATCTCTATTTCGCCAAGTTTTCCTACCATGACAGTATCTATTAAATTTAGAAGGGAAGTAGTGAAGCTTTGGAGCATAACCGGCAATGCTATCATAAGCATGGTTTTTATAAATATTTTGTCATTGAGTCCCGAAAATAGTTTCAAATTAGTCATTTTATCCTCCGTTGGGCTTGAATCGCCTCTTGTGGCAAGTATCATGATATTATATAAGTAGGTCTTTGTAAACAGAAATGTAAACTATGGAAAAGGGTGAAAAAATGCATAAAGAAATTTCAATAAAAACTCAAAAAAGGTCTCAGATGATAGATATCACGCAAGCAATTGAAAATGCAGTCTCAGAAGAAGGGATAATGGATGGTATCGTAGTTGTATACTCTCCCCATACAACAGCTGGTATTACTATAAATGAAGGGGCAGACCCAGACGTTGTTCATGACATCTTGATGCAGCTTGATGAAGCGCATCCATGGAACCATCGAAAGTACCTCCATGGGGAAGGAAATACAGCGGCTCATATAAAAACAAGCTTGGTGGGGGTATCACAAAGCATTCCGGTTATCGGAGGCAAAATGCTTTTGGGAAGGTGGCAAAGCATATATTTTTGTGAATTTGACGGGCCGAGAAGCAGAACATGTCATGTAAAAATGATAGGTGGGCGATAAAAAAGCTGAAAGCTCATTTAAGCTTCAGCTTAATCCTTTTCTATTCCTTGACTGTAAAGAAGGTCATCACAAAATAGATAAATATCAATGTAAGCGATAATGTGATTCCTGCGGAGTTACCGTCTACAGGGCACATGCCTGCAGGAAGGCTTCTTCTAGCTAGGTATAGCTGCAGCAAATTGTAGATTGACACTGTAATTGCTATATAGAAAACGCTATTTGTAATTTTGGGGTTTATTATTCGCATGTCGCTTCTCCTTTTGATCTTTTATTAAGTATATACTTAAATCCAAATAAAAACAATTTCGTTCTGCTGATGGCATATGGTATTATAAGGGAATAGGTATCATACTTACTTTATTGGGGGAGATGCAATGGAGAATAACAAGGAAGCTCCAGGCATATATGTTATGAAGCAATTGTTTGGTGACGACATAGAGGCGAGAAGCAAAAAAAGAGGAGGCTGTGGTTGCTTGATCACAGTTCTTTTGGCTGTAATTATTCTTTTAATGCTGTGAAATTTAATGATAGCAGAACAGGCCGCTTCGGGAGTATTTATTGGTTCAAGGAGGACAACGAGAAAAAACAAATTCGACATTTGTAGGAATTGTGGCATTAATGTTTATGTCTTTAAGCATTTATATGTATCAGTTGGCTAGATTTGCATCTCCGAGAGATACAGTGTTTTATTTTCTTCAGGATATGGCATTTCTGCCTTTGCAGGCAGCAATTGTTACCATAGTGCTTGGAAAAGTACTATCGGCAAGAGAAAAGAGAGAGCGACTTAAAAAGACGAACATGGCCGTGGGAGCCTTTTTTAGCGAGACAGGCACGGAACTAATTAAACACCTCGTGAGCTTTGAAACCCAGAGGTCAAAGTTTAAAAACCTCGTCGATGTTTCTGAAAAATGGAATCAAAAAGATTTTTCTCGAGCCATAAAAGCAGTGGCAATAGAAAGGTTCAACATAACCTGCAAAGATTCTGAGCTTTTTAATCTAAAGGAATACCTTAGGAAACATAGGATGTTCGTATTAAGGTTATTGGAAAACCCAAATCTTTTAGAACATGAGACTTTCACGGACATGCTTTGGGCTGTTTTTCACATGTCTGATGAAATAATGGCAAGAAAGGATATAACGAAGCTGCCAGATACAGACAAGGATCACTTGGCTATAGATATTGAAAGGGCCCTAAGAGCAGTTTTGGTACAGTGGATCAGCCACATGGAGCATTTGAAATCTGACTATCCATACCTATTTTCACTGGCTGTTAGGAAAAATCCCTTCAATTCTAAAGCAATTATAAACGTCAAATAGAGAAATATAGCGGAAAAGCCATTTTTAAGCATGTCGCATAAGGATGGCTTTTTTATTTTGAGAAATTATATCAGTGGATTATATTATTGATTTTTACCGCATCTTCATCTTCAGTTGTCTTAGTTCATCCATATAAAATATAGACATCTATCATGAAAATATCAGAAATATATATTTTTGAAGGATAATACGCTTTTAATGGATGTGAATCATGACAAAAGCGTGTCAGCAATTGTCATTGACAAATTGCCGTCGGTTAAAAAAAATAATTTAAAAAAAATATAATATAGATTGAGTGAAATGTACAAAGAAAGGAGTTTTGTTGCTGAGAGTAATTTTTTAGATTCAAGTATTAATATTTTTAGAGGGGGATGTAAATGAGAAGTAGTAACAAACAACTATTCAGTGTAGTGATGTTGATTTTTTCAATTATATTGATAACAGGATGTACTTTTTTTAGTAACTCTGAGGTATCTGATGAATCTACGCTGATAATAAACGAATCAGGAAGCTACATATTGTCAGACAACTATAAAGTTGTAGAAATCGAAGTTGGAGATGTAGTTATTGAAGATGGGAATGCTGAAAAGGTAGTAATAGAACAAACTGTAGGCGATGGAGAAGTAACACTAAATAACATCAATGCTCAAAAGCTATACGTATTTGGTGGAGGAGTTAACAGTGTTTTGTTGCAAGAAAAGACACGCATCAATGAGATACAGGTAAAAAGAGAAGATGGAGCCGTGCGGATAGCTATAGATGATGAGTCTATTGCAAGTAATGTAACTGTTGCACAAGGAAGCCAGAATGTAATTATCCAAGGAAATATCGATATGCTAAAAGTAGAGGCTAGTGATATAGAAGTCACTGCGGATAAAGGACACATAAGAAAAGCGATAATCAAAAATTCAAATTCGAGCATTATAGTAGGAGAAGATTCAAAGCTTGATGAAGGAAACATTTTTGAAGGGACATTAGGAAGCAAATTCGTTATTTTAGGATTCGGAGAGTTGCTTGAAGTCAGTGGTAAGGAAAATAAAGTTGAAGTCGAAGGATTTTTAAAAAAATTAATAGTCTCACAAAAGACTGATATAGTAGTAAATTCTAATATAGATGAAGTTATATTTAAAGACGATGCTGAAGAATCTATTCTGACCATAAATGCTGAAGGTGTCGTTAAGCTTATTCGTTCTAATACAAAAATCAATATAAATGGAAAAGGTTATGTTGAAAAAGTGGTAGCTATTGCCACTAAACAAGTAGCAGGAAATTCAGTGATAAAAGCAATTAAGTTACAGGATGATCCATTTATTGATACGAATGATCTGAAAGAAGAAAATCGTAAAACAATAACAAACAATGTGCCTAAATTAGATGATAATAGACAAGCGGTTCAAAATAAAGAATTATATAAAATAAAGTTTATTGATTTCGATGGTACTTTGTTAAAGGCAATTGAGGTAGAAAAAAACGGTAGTGCTATTCCACCCAAGAATCCGTCAAGGATAGGATATAGCTTTAAAGTATGGGACAAGGCATTTGACAACGTTACTGAAGATATGAATGTATTTGCGTATTATGAGGCAAAAGAGTATATAATTGCTTTCGATGAAAATGGCGGAAGCGAAATTGAAGATATTAAAGGCGAATTTGAGAAAACTATTTCCATGCCCGAAGACCCAAATAAAGAAGGCTACGTAGTCGAAGGATGGTACAAAAATGCTGCTTTAACTGATAAGTGGAATTTCAGCAAAGATACCGTACCATTAAATGGTTTAACTTTATATGTAAAATGGATTGTTGAAGATTATAGCATAAATTATGAGTTGAACGGAGGCAAAAACCATTTTGATGCACCAACATCTTATAATATAGAGTCTGAAGCTATTTCTTTAAAAGCACCTGAAAAAGAAGGGTATATGTTTATAGGGTGGTTTGATAAAAATGAAGGAGGCAATTTATTTAACGAAATTGTTAAAGGAAGCCTAGGAGATAAGGTTGCTTACGCTAGATGGCAAGCAAAATCTGATACTGGCTATAAAATTCAGCACTATAAGCAAAATTCAAATGGAGAAGGCTATTATTTAGTTGAAACTGAAGCTTACCAAGGTGTAACAGATTCCAGCGTTGAATCAAAAGCTAAAAGTTATGATGGTTTTGAATTGAATGTAAATGCAGATGGAACTCTTACCAGGGGGAAGATTAAAGGTGATGGAAGCCTTACAATGAAGTTGTATTATGACAGGATTAAATATAAGGTAGTCTTTAGAGACTATGATGACAGTATTTTGAAGTCTGAAATGGTAATGTATGAATCGGATGCAAAACCACCTACGGCAGAGCGATCGGGATACACGTTTATTGATTGGAGTGGAACATTTGATAATGTCGTATCAGACATAACGATTAAAGCAGTTTATGAGGTCAATACCGATACTGCCTACAAGGTAGAGCATTACAAGCAGGATGTAGACGGAGTAGGCTATACATTGGCAGAGACACAAGATCTTACAGGCACGACGGATACAGTGGCGACAGCGGAAGATAAAGCCTATGTAGGATTTACATTTGACAAGGATATAGAAGGTACGGTTCAAAGCGGCAATGTAGAAGGAGACGGAAGCCTGACCCTCAAGCTTTATTATGACAGGAATGAATACAGCGTAGTATTCAAAGATCATGACGGAACCGTATTAAAGACAGAAAGCGTGCTGTACGAAGGCGATGCAGCTGCGCCGGTAGCAGCAAGGACAGGATATGTGTTTGACGGATGGGATGGAATGTATGAGTACATAACATCAAGCAGGGTACTGACGGCTACATACAAGCCGGGGACTGACACTGCCTACAAGGTAGAGCATTACAAGCAGGATGTAGACGGAGTAGGCTATACATTGGCAGAGACACAAGATCTTACAGGCACGACGGATACAGTGGCGACAGCGGAAGATAAAGCCTATGTAGGATTTACATTTGACAAGGATATAGAAGGTACGGTTCAAAGCGGCAATGTAGAAGGAGACGGAAGCCTGACCCTCAAGCTTTATTATGACAGGAATGAATACAGCGTAGTATTCAAAGATCATGACGGAACCGTATTAAAGACAGAAAGCGTGCTGTACGAAGGCGATGCAGCTGCGCCGGTAGCAGCAAGGACAGGATATGTGTTTGACGGATGGGACGGGATGTATGAGCATATAACATCAAGCCGGGTACTGACTGCTACATACAAGCCGGGTACTGACACTGCTTACAAGGCAGAGCATTACAAGCAGGATGTAGACGGTTTGGGCTATACATTGGCAGAGACACAATATCTTGCAGGTACGACGGATACAGTGGCGACAGCAGAAGATAAAGCCTATTTAGGATTTACATTTGACAAGGATATAGAAGCCACGGTTCAAAGCGGTAATATAGAAGGAGACGGAAGCCTGGTCCTCAAGCTTTATTATGATAGGAATGAATATCAAATAAGCTTTGGGACAGGGGCAGGAAGTTTAGTGGAAACTGTTAGCGGGGTATTTGGAGGACTATTGCTCAAACCAGATGATCCAACTAATGAAGGTCATGTATTTGAGGGTTGGTACAAAGATGAGCTGTTTGAAAACAAGTGGGATTTTAATTTGGATACAATTCCTGCATCAAACATTACTCTTTATGCAAATTGGATAAAACCTAGTCCTAATGGAATGCTCTTAGATGCAGATGCAGGCAGTGATTTTATAGGCGTGTTATTTTCGAAGCCAGATGGAAATGTTTATTATATCAAGTCGGATAAAAATAGCAGCTGGCAACAAGAGGTTACAATAGGATTAGGAACGGAAGGATCGATAAAAGTAGATGCGTCTGACAATGTCCATGTAGCGTATGTGACTGATGGCAAAATTGCCTATACTAAATTTGATGGAAATAGCTGGTCAGAAAAAACATACATAGAATCTTTGAATATAGGCGGAGCGGGCGCATGCTCAAAAGTAGACTTAGCCGTTGATGGAGATCTAAGTCCACATATTACATACACAGATAGCAGAGGAACAAGTGATGATTATTCACATCCTGACATAATGTATGCCAAGTTATCAGAGGGTACATTTAGTAGGAATGTGATATTTAGAGGTTATAGAGATTACTCAAGCTCAGGATCTTGGGGAGCCGATTATTATAACGGAGGTTCTTCAATTGCTGTTAATGAAAACGGAGACTATTTTATAATAGCCCACAGGCAAAATGTATGGAGATGGTTTGCTGGCACAGACAATACCTATTATATTATGATCCATTCTAATCTAGGAACTGGCAGCATAAGCAACTATGGTACTAATATCTATGAAACATATGATTTAGCCTATTCAAATGGGAAGTTTGTAGCATTGTACAAAGACAGCACATTCAAGACTTCGGAGATAGCAGTAAGTGGAATTACGGCTAGTTTTATAAATACAACAGGAATAGGTGGATCCAGCGTGGCTAGCGTTTCTAACAACGGAGTAAGCACCGTCGTAGGAGGAAAGTCTTCTGCGGGAACGCTTCTTACACACTTGGATGGATTATCTCAAGATCATATGATAAATGTAAAAGACAACAAAGTATCAGTAGTATATTTAGACGGAGAGTATTATGGAGTATACAGAGATAACGAAAGCAGTGAGTTGAAAGTTAAAAAATTATAGCAGTATCCCCGTGTAAAAAATAAAGTTTCACAAATAAAAAGGTTCTGCACAGTTTTTAGTGCAGAACCTTTTTTAGCCACCAAGTATCGTAGGGTAAGCAACCATGTAGATATCCTCTGATATGAGATGATTCAGACTCAACCTGTTTTCTCCAGCTTTAATAATTCCGATTTCTTCCCTTGGTATCCCGGCTTTGATAAAAATCTTGTCTACCGTTTCTGGAAACATCAGTTCAATCATCACAGGATCTTCTTCAGGAGAGTATCTCTTTAACCATCCAATCAATTCAATTTGTATTTTTATCGTCATAAATTAATTCCTTATGCCAAAGACTTGGTTCTTTCGACGTACATGTCTATGAGCTCGTATGCAGTATCCTCGTCTAGTTCTCCATATAGACTTGGCGTTTCGAATAATCGCTTCGGAAGCTTAACAGCAGATTGGTCAAAACCGAGCATTTTTTTAATTCTAAGCTTGGTAGCATAAATTTTTTCGCCTAGCTCGGTTAATTCTTCATTTGTAATTTCCCGGCCTATGGAATTCAATGCAGCTAGTATCGTCTCTCTATCGTAGACCTTTCTAGCAAACAGGCAAATAACCAAAGAGTTTAACATGCAACGCTCTTTTTCTTCGGCAAAAATGTCTTCAACAAGCTTTTCCTTGTCAAATTCCTTCATTGATTGATCAAGTGAGTACCCGCCGTTACATAGGTGTGAGTGCCTTGCGCCTACCACTGAACCAAGTATTATTCCGTAACCTGTATGGTAACCGGACATTTCGTTCTTTGCAAATGTCATTGCAAAATCCTTGCCACCGTATATATCAGAGGCTTTGTCTGCGCCTTGTCCCAGCAAGATGTAGAATTCATTTTTTCTCCAAGCAATGTTTTTGATTGCGTCCATGTAGCCTTGAGCATTGCCAAAAGCCAAAGGAACCAGTGTATCTTCAAGGGATACCAGACCCTTTTCCAAGGCTTCGGTTGCCCATCCAAGAACTACACCCACCGACATCGCATCAAGACCGTACTGTTCGACCACATCGATTATTTCCAGGATTTCGTCTGATGTCTTGATGCCAAGGAAAGTGCCCAGTGAGAATATGAGCTCGTAGTCATAGCCCACGCTTATGGCTTCGTACTCGTGACCTTTGTCAAACTCTCTTCTAAATTGGCCTATGTGGATGCATCCTACGGGACATCCGGTGCATGCCATCTTTCTTACGAGATTATTTTTAGCAAAAGCCTCTCCTGATATATCTGATGCATGTTCAAAAGAGTTTTGCTTTAAGTTTAGAGTAGGAAGTCCACCAGCAGCATTAAGTGGCTCAACATTTATAGGAGTTCCCGCATCATGGTATTTTGCCATGATTTCCGTTGCTGTGACTTTCTTATTTATATCTTGGTATACTTTAAAGTATTCTTTGAAATTTTCAACAGGCATGTCTCTATCGCCTATTACTGAAATAGCTTTGAGGTACTTGCTTCCCATAACGGCTCCGAGTCCCAGACGGCCAAAATGTCTGTAAGTATCTACACATACACTTGCATAGCTGACAAGATTCTCGCCTGCTTGGCCGATTCTGATGATGCTTCTTTTTCCGCTGCCGCCTTCTCTTTCTCTTATGAGTCCGCCGACTTCATCCGAATTGATTCCCCAAAAAGCACGGGCATCCTTGATTTCGATGTTGTTTCTGCTGATAGAAAGATAAGAAGGACGTTTTGATTTTCCCGTTATTACGACTGCATCGTAACCTGCCATCATCAGCGTCAAGGCAAGTCTGCCTCCAGCATAACTTTCTCCCAGCTCACCGGTTAATGGAGAGATGAACATCGCAACAGTTTTTGTAATTACGGGGAAAACGCTGGTAGCTCCTCCGATTGCAAATACTATTGGCTGAGCAGGATCAAGCGGATCTAAATCCGGCTTTATATTTTCTTCAAGAAGCTTTGACGCAACGCCAACTCCACCAAGGTATTCGTATAAATCATGTCTGTGGGATATTTCAATTTTTTCGTTGTTTAAGTCTACATATAAGACTTTAATATATTTTTCATAAAACATTTTCTTTTTCCTCCATTCTCAAACAGTCGTGAGGACAGAATCTTGTACATACTCCGCAATGCTTGCAAATAATAGGCAGCTTTTTGTCCTCGTCAAAATTGACGGCGCCCACAATGCAACTAGAAACACATTTTTTACATCCGATACACTTGTCTTTTTTTAGCAGCACGCCTCCGCCTTTTCGCTTTTCCAAAGCACCTGTGGGACATGACTGATAACATGCAGGATCGCCGTCACATGCAAGACATACAATAGCTTTGAACTTGCTTTGAAGACCTCCTTTGGTTTTGACCTTGATCGCGCTCTTTGCTATTGAATGATTTTGATGGTTTACACCGGCACAGGCCAACATACAGGTAAAACATCCGATACATTTGTTCATGCCATCTGCTTTTAATACCTTGGGCATTTGATCACCTCGTTAAATTATTATCTAAAATTAATGGTTGTGGTTATTATATATAAGGATAATTAAAATGTAAAGAAGCAATAAAAAAACATAATATATATAAAAAGAATAAAATAAACTTAAAGTAAATAAAAATACATATATTCATTTAAATAATATTAAATGAATATAATACATAATATTATAAATATAAACAGTAATATTATTCTATAAAAAGAAATATATAAAATTAGAAACGGTTTCATTTAACATAATATGACATATACTGAATACAGAATGTAGAATATTGAATATATTGCGCAATTTAAGAGAAAAAACGATCTCCAAACAGTTTAAAACTCAATATAAAAAAAATAATTTTTTTTTAAGAGTTCTTTTTTCAGATACTGTGAAATTGATAACGAACTTATCCGTGCTTAATGTTCTAGATAAAAAATGTAATTTTGAAAGGTTGGTGAAAAAGGAGCATCTATAATATATAATTATAAATAGATGTGAAGATTATATGAAAGTTGGAATTTAGATGAATAAAGCGAGCTACAAGAAAAACCAGATGGTAAATTTAAATATCGAAGACTTGACTTCAACAGGTGAAGGAATAGGAAAAATTGACGGTTATGCTGTATTTGTTGATGGATGTCTTCCGGGAGATTATATAAAAGCTAGGCTTAAGACAATAAAGAAGACCTATGCCATCGGAGAGTTGGAAATGTTCTATGAATCAAGCAAAGAGCGAGTGGAACCTCCTTGTTTGTATTTTGATGAATGCGGAGGATGCCAGGTTCAAAACTTAAATTACATAAAACAATTAGAGCTTAAGAAAAAAATCGTACTAGATGCAATGACTAGGATAGGAGGATTTGATGACTGCGATTTTAAGATTTTTGAAACCATCGGCATGGCAGAGCCTTACGGATATAGAAATAAGGCGCAATATAAAGTATCCATCTCGAAAAAAATTGGGTTTTATAAAAAAAGATCACATCATATTATTCCGCTGGAAAAATGCCTTATACAGAAGGATGACGGGGCAGATACTCTAAAAGTATTAAATGCAGTGCTTACTAAATTTGGCGTATCTGTTTATGATGAAAATACCGGTAAAGGAGTGTTAAAAGGAATAGTTGAAAGAATTTCGGGTTTGAACGGAGAAATCATGATAATTTTTGTCATTAACGCCGACAGACTGGAGAATGATAAGAAAATCGCAGAATTTATTATGCAAAATATTCCTGACGTAAAAAGCATCTATGTAAACATAAACAAGGGTCGAAACAACCGGGTGATGGGATACGAAAATAAATTGGTGTATGGAAAAGAAAAATTAACCGATGCAATAGGAAATATAGCCTTTGAGATATCTCCACTATCTTTTTTTCAGATAAACTCTGAAATGACAAAGGTCATATACGACAAGGTGGAAGAATATGCACAGCTTAGCGGAATTGAAACTGTATTTGACCTTTACTGCGGCATGGGTACCATAGGTCTTTTTCTGGCAAAGGCTGCCAAGGAAGTATATGGAATAGAAATTATAGGGGATGCAGTTGAGGATGCAAAAACAAATTCAAAATTAAACAAAGTTGATAATGCCCTGTTCATTCAAGGAAAAGCAGAAGAAAAAATATATGAGCTTTTGGATGAGGGGAAAAGAGCAGATGTATACGTATTGGATCCACCACGAAAAGGTTGCGATGAAAAACTTCTAGATGTGATAAAAAAGACCTTGCCGGCTAAAGTGGTGTATGTCTCGTGCAATCCCTCTACATTGGCCAGGGACCTTAAGATCCTTTCTGATGAATACAAGATTGAAAAGGTGCAGCCTATAGATAATTTTCCCCACAGCATGCACGTGGAGACCGTTTGTCTGCTTGCCCTTATATCTAGTATGTAAAATTAGCTCAAACCCCATATGTTGTGGTTCAACATTGCTACGGTCTCGATCCCACTCGAGACGGTGATACTGATGCGGTCGTAATGCTGACTTATAAAAACCTGAAAGTGGCTTCAAATCAGGCTTTCAGTCCATACTCGATCAAAGGTTCTAGTGTATTTCTAGTCTGTGGAAACAGAAATAGTACCTTTTGATAAGCTATTCAAAGTGCATTTTGCGAAAATAGTTGGATAATTTAACAAAAGATAAGTTGTTGATGGATAGATTGTGTAGTAAGCTGAATGCTATATTAATGTTGAAAATGAGCTAATATAAAGTGACAGAGTAGTTTTTAATGAAGCAATAAAGTTATTAAGAAGGGGGAGTTGATTATGAAATATTTAGGATCATGCCTTTGTGGTGAAGTTACTTTCGAAATAGAAGGAGATTTTGATAGTTTTTATCTTTGCCATTGTGGGCGATGTCGCAAAGATACAGGTTCAGCTCATGCAGCCAATCTATTTTCTTCTACAGCGAAGTTAAGATGGTTGTCTGGTCAAGAAAAATCTAAAACTTTTAATTTTCGTTCGGAAGGGCACATAAAAAGTTTTTGTACTAATTGTGGATCAGCTCTGCCAAATATACAAATGGATGGGAAATTACTGGTCGTTCCTGCAGGAAGTATTGACAGTGATATAAATATTAAGCCGCAAGGACATATCCATTATGCAAGCAAAGCAAATTGGGACACTGAGCTTGAGAAAGTACCAAAGTTTGAAGAACTTCCAAATGAATGAAAAAAGCACACAAGGGGTCAGGCTTGAATTATTTACTTATGGGTACACAAGGGGTTAGCGTAAAATTACTATGGGAAAAATGAATAGAAAATAAAATAAGAGCAACACCCTTGTGGTATCATAGAATCGTCAAACACCATCAACGACAAAGGAGTGCTCTTATGACAACTATTATACAAGAAATCGCACAGACAATCAGTAAAAACTTTGAAGAAGAGCTACAAAAGTTAATGACTCAAGACAAAGATATATCTGAATTCATCCTAGAGACAAAGAAAATGATGGACCAGATTGGGGTCAAGCTTGTGAAAGAAAGCAAGGAACGCAGTCGAGACTCCGAGCTTTTCAAGCGAATGGTGGGAAAGTTTATGATCTTTTTATGGAACAAAAGAAAGAGTCGCAACTAGAATCGAAAAGAATCCAGATCGACAAGGCAGTTGTACGAAATAGAAAACTGGCTGCATCCCGTGAAAGCATTGGGAACCTTACAATACTGAATGCCGGAAAGAAGACTTGGGCCTACGAATTTCTGAAGTCTATTCGACATGCTTAATGAAAACAACCTACAGGGGATTTTTTTATTCTTCAAAAACCCAAAGTAACTTGACGCGATCTTACTAAAGATGGGATTTGGAAAGTTAACCTCATAGTAGTATAATTTATATGTTGGTATTATGAATTAAAGGGAGGTTGCTATGAAAATATTTTTAGATTGTTTGCCTTGTGTATTGAGACAAATACTCGAAGCATCTCGGGTTGTTACTGAAAATGAAGAAGTTCATGAAAACATTATGATTGAAGCGGTTAAGGAATTGTCTAGCTACAAGGATTACTCTTGTACTCCGGAACTTGTACAAAAGATCCATCAAATTGTAAAGGATCATTCACAGGTTGAGGACCCTTACAGGGTGATTAAGGAAAAAGATATGGAGCAGGCATTTTCTGTTATTGATAAGGTAAAAGAGTTTATGGACAAAAGTGATGATAAGCTTGAATTTTCTTTAAAAGCAGCAGCTACAGGTAATATAATGGATTCGGCTTTATCTATTGATCTTGATTTGAATGAATGTTTTCTGGAAGAATTAAAAAAACCTTTTTATATAAATCATATTGACGACTTTAAAGAAGATTTAAACAAATCAAAGACTGTATTGGTTGTTGGAGATAATGCAGGAGAAGCGGTGTTTGACAGTGTGTTCATCCAGATTTTGTCTGAGTCCTATGATGTGATATATGCAGTAAGAGAGAAACCCATAATTAATGATGCTACTGTGAAAGAAGCCTCAAAAGCCGGTGTTGACAAATATGCAAAGGTTATTTCTTCAGGATGTTCAGCACCAGGTACGGTAATCGGTATGTGCAATGAGGAATTTAAAGATGTCTTTTACAAGGCGGATATGGTAATATCAAAAGGTCAGGGGAATTTTGAAGGATTGTCGGACGTTGACAGGAAGATATACTTCATTTTAAAGGCCAAATGCATGAAAGTAGCTAATATTTTAGGAACGCCTTTAGGTGAATATGTTCTTATTAATAATAATAAGAAGTAGTTTGAAATATGAAAGATACAAAATCAAATATGATTTTGTATCTTTTTGTGTGAGAAAACCATACGCTGTGCGTATGGTTCAAAAAAGCTTTAGCT
>CAZOTE010000023.1:0-22850 GCA_964582705.1 uncultured Eubacteriaceae bacterium
AGGCCCTTATAGGGCTCAAAGAAAAACCACCCGTTTTACGGGTGGATAATTATTCTTGCCCTGAAAAAGATAAAAAGTCGCAATACGAGCACTTTTCCCTGCAAAAGGGAATATGTACGTATATGCTTGTATTTTTCATTTTATTCACCTTGCTTAAGAATCCAGCTTCAGAACGGACATGAATGCCTCTTGGGGAACCTCTATGCTTCCCACTTGACGCATACGTTTCTTCCCTTCCTTTTGCTTTTCTAAAAGTTTTCTCTTTCTGGATATATCTCCACCGTAGCATTTTGCAAGCACGTCTTTTCGCATGGCTCTGATAGTTTCTCTAGCTATGATCTTGCCTCCTATCGCCGCTTGTATTGGTATTTCAAACATTTGGCGAGGTATCGCATCTTTAAGCTTCTCGCAGATCATTCGTCCTCTAGAGTATGCTTTGCTCTTATGTACTATGAAGGAAAGCGCATCGACTATGTCTCCGTTTAGCAGTATATCAAGCTTTACGAGTTCTGACCTTCTGTATTCTTTCATATCATAATCAAATGACGCGTATCCTTTTGTCCTTGATTTAAGCACATCAAAAAAATCGTATATTATTTCATTTAGCGGAAGTTCGTATTCCAGCACGACTCGAGTTTCTTCCATATAACTCATTGTCTTGTACTCTCCTCTACGCTCCTGACACAAATCCATTATTGCGCCGACATACTCGGAAGGAACCATAATGGAAGCATCCACTATAGGTTCTTCCATAAAGTCGATTTCCACTGTTGGTGGAAGATTGGTGGGATTGTCTACCCACAACTCTTCGCCGCTGGTTTTTCTAACCTTGTAGATTACGCTTGGAGCTGTAGTTACCAAATCTATGTTGTATTCTCTTTCGAGTCTCTCCTGGATTATCTCCATATGAAGAAGCCCCAAAAATCCGCATCTGAAACCAAAACCCAGCGCTACCGAAGTATCCGGCTCAAACATCAGTGAAGCATCGTTTAATTGAAGCTTCTCCAGGGATTCCTTAAGATCTTCGTATTTTGCCCCATCAGCTGGATATATCCCACTGTAAACCATGGGCGTTACCTTTTTATACCCCGGCAACGCTTCTTTAGCAGGATTTGATGCGTCTGTTATGGTGTCCCCTACCCTGGTATCCTTAACATTTTTGATGCTTGCAGTAACATATCCTACATCTCCACTTACGAGCTCATCGATGGGAAGAAGTCCTTTTGCGAATACTCCAACCTCATCAACTTCAAAAGTTTTCCCCGTATTCATCATCTTTATTTTCATGCCTTTTTTCATAATTCCTTCTTTTACCCTTATTGATGCTATCACTCCCCTGTAGGAGTCATAGTAGGAATCAAAAATAAGGGCCTTCAAAGGCTGGTCGTCCTTATTTTCGGGAGCCGGCACTCTATCAACTATGGCCTTTAGCACGTCTTCGATATTTAATCCTTCTTTTGCAGATATTAAAGGAGCATCATGTGCTTCGATTCCTATCAAATCTTCGATTTCATTTTTTACCATCTCAGGATCTGCTCCCGGTAAATCTATCTTGTTTATTACAGGTATTATCTCAAGGTTGTTCTCTAGCGCAAGATAGACATTTGCCATAGTCTGCGCTTCAATTCCCTGAACTGCATCTACAACCAAAATGGCTCCTTCACATGCAGCCAAGCTCCTTGAAACCTCGTAAGTAAAATCTACATGCCCTGGCGTATCAATCAGATTCAAAAAATATTCGTCATTATTTTCATCCTTGTAAACCAGCCTTATTGCTTGGAGCTTTATAGTTATTCCACGTTCCTTCTCCAAATCCATGTTATCCAAAAGCTGATCAGACATTTCCCTGTCAGACAATAGACCAGTCTTTTGTATCAATCGATCGGCTAGTGTTGATTTACCATGGTCTATATGGGCTATTATGCTAAAATTTCTCGTTATTTCCTGCTTGTTAGGCGCCATTAAAATTCCTCCAAATATAAAATCTCATTATTGCATTATATCAAAAACACAGCACTCTAACAATCAATATATTTATATCCTGGATTTTAGAAACTGCGCTAAATGTAAAACATCATTCCTGCCAGTCCACAGGAAACAAACGACACCGCCAATGCAATGGGAATTAACATCCACAAGAGAGCTGCCTTTGCAAAATTCCTTCTGTTCAGATCATAGTCTCCACCAAATGCCCATAAGATCAAAACTATTACATTTACAAGCGGAATGCTTATAAGCAATAACGTTATGAACCAATCTCCTACGCTTTGTACTCTAATTTCTTCATTCATTCCAATCCCTCCACTTAGTTTTTTTTACTATACAACAATAACGTTAAAATTCCATTATAATTTCGACAAATTGAAAGATTATTGCACGCGACAAAACTGCAAACGTTATATCGTTGCTCTATTTGCTTCTTAGTAGTATCATTGATTTATAAACAAATGAGGTGATAAAAATAAACAGAATGCTTGATTATCATATGCACACTACCCATTCATGGGATGGAATGTCCACTATGGAAGAAATGTGCAAAAGCGCCATAAAAAAAGGCGTGTCTGAAATATGCTTAACAGAACATCTTTCTGTCCGGGAAGGCGACCCATGCTTCGGGTATCTTGATATGGATGATTACGGTATCGATATAGAAAAATGCCGGGATCACTTCCAGGGCAGTCTAACAATAAAAAAAGGCTTGGAAATAGGAGAGCCCCATTTATCCATGAACAAAATCGAACCTTACAAAACAGGGCAAAATATTGATTTTATTATCGGTTCAGTTCATAATTTGGATGAAGAAGATCTCACAGTATATATGCAAGGCAGGGAGCAGATCGAAAGCTATACAGATTATTTCAATGAAGTCCTATTGTCAGTTACCGAAGGGGATATGGATGTCATCGGCCACTTCGACTTATTGAAAAGATACGCTTTTGACTTAAACGGTAAATATCGCCACGGCGACTACGAGGAATTAATATCTGAAATCTTAAAGAAGGCGATTTCAAGAAACATCGGGCTTGAAATAAACACTTCCGGCTTTAGGTCAAGCTCTTTAGAGATTTTTCCTTCACAAATAATCCTTAAAATGTATATGGACTTAGGCGGCGAACTTCTAACCGTAGGATCCGATTCTCACTCTGCAAATATGATAGGCAACAACATCGCTCCAGTATATCTAATGCTTAAACAAATCGGATTTAATGCAGTATTTTCATACGACAGTCGAAAACCAACAGCAGTGGATATATAAATAAAGGCCTCCGGTACCGGAGGCCTTTATTTTATTTCTCTAAATGACTTTCAAGCTTTTTAACTATTGCATCTGCTTTTTTGATAGCATCTCCGATAAAGATTCTGACAATTTTTTTGCCTGCAAATCTTTCTTCGTTTTTAATGCCCATGTCTTTTGTCAAGATGACAAAATCCGCATTAGCAATGTCTTCAGCTGTCAATTGGTTTTCTATGCCTATTGACCCCTGTGTCTCCACTTTAATGGTGTGGCCTGCTTTTTTAAAAGCTCTTTCAAGTGCTTCAGCTGACATGTAGGTGTGAGCTACACCTGAAGGGCATGCAGTTGCTGCTACGACATTCATTCTAACACACTCCCTTCTTAAATTAACTAATGTTATCCTTGCTTATAATAATACTATACTTTCTTAGTCAAAATCAAGGTCAACATCATCACCTGATGTAGTAACAAGATCGTCTTCTTTTTTGTCCTTCTTAAGAGCTATGACCACTGCCGCAGTAGTTAAAGAACCTGCCAGAACAGCTATAAGATATCCTGGGATATTGTTTACTACAGGCAGTACTATAAGTCCTCCCCAAGGTGCGCTGTTTGTTGCTCCAACAAGAAGTGCTATTACAGATCCAACCATTCCACCTATCATGTTGGCAGGTATTACCTTAATCGGGTCAGCCGCTGCAAAAGGAATAGCTCCTTCGGTGATACCTATGGATCCCATAATTATCGCCGCTTTTCCAGCTTCTCTTTCCTCTACTGTAAACTTTTTAGGTCTTATAAATGTAGCAATCGCAAGCCCTATAGGAGGCGTACAAATCGGTACAGCTACTGCAGCCATTACTTCGGGGTGTGTTGCAACCAAGCCTACTCCGAAGAAGTATGCTACCTTGTTTACCGGTCCACCCATGTCAAATGCTATCATGGCTCCCAAAATCAAGCCCAGAACAACTTTTGATGCTCCCTGCATTCCTTCCAGCCATACGCTCATCGAATCCATCAAACCTGCTATCGGTTGTCCAAGAACATAGATTATAAGCATACCTGTTATAAATGTTCCTATCAATGGAATGATGAAGATAGGCATTACAGATCTCATTACAGGAGGCACTTTGATCTTTTTAAGATAGAATACTACCAATCCCGCAATAATGCCGCCAACGATTCCACCAAGGAAACCTCCGCCTACCTGATTCGCAAGATAAGCGCCAATCATCCCGGGAGCGATTCCCGGTCTGTCCACCATAGAGAAAGCTATAAATCCGCCAAGAATTGGTACAAATAAAGTAAGTCCCGCAATACCAATGTCAGATATCGCCTTAAGTATTCCCTCTTCAGGAACTGCTGCCTGTCCAGAAATCATAACCGCTACCGCAAGCAATACCCCGCCTGCTACTACAAAAGGTATCATGTAAGATACACCGGTCATGAGATGCTGTCTCATGTTTTTCAATAAGTTACCCATTTAAAATCCTCCTTTAATAAAATTTATAAAATATTAAATTATTACTAAATAATAATAATAATAATAATAATAATAATAATAATAATAATTTTCTAGATAAAGCTTACTTTTCTACAGATTCAAAGATATCTGTCAATATTTTTAGCACCTGATCTTCATTTTGAGTCTTGATAAGCTCTTCTCTGAATTCTTCATCCATAAGCTTTCTTGAAAGAGCTGCTAAAATCTTAAGGTGAAGATTAGATTCTGTTTCATTAGGAACTGCAATTAAAAAGATTATTTTTGCCGGTTCACCGTCAAGAGATTGCCAGTCGATCCCTTCTTCTTTTCTTCCAAAGGCCACTGTAGCTTCTTTTACAGCTATACATTTACCATGGGGGATAGCTATTCCAAAACCGATGCCCGTCGTGGACATATCCTCTCTCTCCCTTACGTTTGTACAATAATTTTCGAAACTATCAAGCCTGCCTTCGTTGTCTATAAGCTCCGCCAGTTCTGATATGACATCATTTTTGTCTGTACTTTCAAGATTTAGTTTAATTAATCTTTTGTTAATTATTTCGCTCACTTTCATCATCCTCTCATTTCCTTAATCAAATTCTTCCAAATTCAAATAATTTAACATTTCATCTGTGTCTTTTGCATTTTTAAGATTCCTAAGAACTTTTTCGTCATCAAGCATTGAATAAAACTTTTTAAAGAACTTTCTAGTTTGAGATCCAGTCTCAAAATCCAGTGCAAGAAGAAAAACTATATCCACATTACATCCAGACCAATCTACAGGCTTTTCCAAGACCGCGCATGCTATCACCGACTTTTTGACGTATCTAGTTTCCCCATGTGGTATAGCCACTCCTATACCCACCGCTGTCGAAGTAATCTTTTCTCTCATAAGTGCCGATTCTATAAACCTTTTATCCACAAAGCCGGCTTCTATTAGTTTAATACCCATATATTTAATGATTTCATCTTTATTTTCTAAATTTAATTCACTGAATAAAAAATCTTTATCAAATAAATTCTTTTCCGGACTACCTGCTTCTTTTTGGATTTTTTTTGCTTTTCCTTTGAAGTTTGCGATATACTGGTTTATGGTTCTTATATTGTCATCTGTAATGAATACATCAGCATATATCACAGGCTTGCCTGGATATTTAAAGGGTATGGTGGAAATAATAAAGTCATAATCCTCTTTTTTATATTTCTCTACATCGTGTACTGATGAAACCGCTACTATTTCCAAATTCTTTATCCTTTTTTCCAACCTGCTCACTACCAGCTGAGATGTCCCTATCCCGCTGCTGCAAACGACTATCGCCCTAGCTGGCGACTTCATCCTTTCCAATGCAGCACCTATGTGTATGGTCAGATATCCTATCTCTTCCTCTGTAATCCTTATGCCGAAGTTCTTCTCGAACAATATGCTCGTAGCCCAAGAAGCCCCGAATATACTGGGGAATTTCTCCTTGATTTCATTAAGCAGCGGATTTCTTAAGCTCAAACCGTGCTCCAACCTTCTGACGGTAGTCCTCAAATGAAGGGCCAGCCCTGTGAAAAGGGTATGGTCATTGGAAAAATCCACATCTAAAATATTTTGAACCAGCAGTATGATATCTTTAGTCAATTCAACAACTTCAGGTTCTATGGTACTTATTATTTCTTTAGGATCTGAAATTTTCTCACTTGGTCCGAGTATCTTAGCTCCCAACAGATGCAGCGTTATATAACCTATCTCTGAAACCGGCATCTTTATGCCAAGGACTTTCTCCAGCTTACCCGCAACCCATGTCGCAATATCAAATTCGCTGTAGTTTTTAAGGCCCGAAAGCTGTTTTGAAGGCATTTTAATGTCTTTTCCGCTTTTAATTCTCTCCAAGCTGATTGCTATATGTATCAGTAGCGCAACAAAGGCTTCATCGGATATAGGGTATGTCATTTTTTTTTCCGCCTCGATGAGGATGTCTTCAATTTTCATGAAATCCATATCCGGAATAAGATCTTTTATGTGGGAGAGATCATCAGGGTTAAGCCTATGGTAAGTTTTTTCCATCTCATCCCCAGTTTTGGAATTCGTCTTCCTTATCTCGATAAGCAGAGCTGTCGCTGCTTTTCTCCAATCTTTTTCCTTGCCCACTATCTCTATGCCATGGTTTTGCTTTCTAAGCAGCTTTAAGTCATATTTTTTAAGCCAATCCTCAACGCCGTCCAAGTCCTTATGCACAGTGACCCTGCTTACAAACAGTTCATCTGCCAGCGCCTGCATAGTAAGGAGTTCTTCTGACTGCATCAGCTTCTTTATAATGAACCTCTTCCTCTCAAGTGTCGAAAAAGGCTCGACGTAAATATTACCCTTTCTGATGTTTGATAATATCTTATGCTTCGATTCAGGAGTTCCCTCCAACCATATTCCTACTCTTGGCTTTCGAAATAACCTCACGCCTTCAATATCTGATAGATAGCTCTCGACTTTTTCAAGATCGTTCCTGACTGTACGATTGGACACCGTTAATTTATTGGCAATCGTTTCGGATGTAATCGGTTGCTTCTCTTGCATGAGAATCTGAATAATCTTTGCACATCTATCATCAGTTGCGTTTTTCAAACCTGGTGTCCTCCCTCAATGTGGAATACCATTAACTAATTGCTCTTTGCTTTGATTTTATGATATCACTGTTTGACATAGTTTTCAATAGGTTCAAATGTATCAATTGCGTACACATTAATGTGGCAATACTTTATAATCACATCTAAAAAGGCTGGGTTTTCAAATGGAAAACTCAGCCTTTTGCTATTGTTATTATATTAACCTTTACAAGCTGTTAACACATAGAATATTCTCTTATCGCCTTTGCCAAGGCCTCCTGTGTATTATCAAACGCTAGCCCTGACTTTTTGATCTTTAGGGTATCAAGCCTTACATCCCTATTCTTATCTGCGTATTTTTCCTTATCAGGAATAAGCATCTTATCGATTCCATCTTCTGTCAAACCCAGCTCTTTAAGAATAAATTTAACAGTATGATATCTGCTCATGTTATTTTCGCTTCCTGTGTGGTAAATCCCCCGATCCATTCCGAACACCTTTTCTATTTGATCTACTAGATCATAAACATAAGTCATTCCTCTATATTCATTTACCGGCACTATTGCTTTCTGCTGCTTGTATGCGGATTTTACAGTATCCCATAAGATATTTGGGTTAATCTTAAGTCCCCTTTCAGGCATGCCAAACATCCAGGTCAACCTTAATATCCAAAGCCCCTCTACTGTATCCAGTATTTTTTTTTCAGCTTCAAGCTTTGTCTTGCCATATTGGGTATTTGCCATCGCTAAATCTTCTTCCTTGAAAGGTCCTTCTCCAGAGTTTCCGTTAAATATCTGTTCGGTGCTGAAAAATATCATTTTACTTTTAACCGCATCAGCGGCCTTAGCCATATTAACAGCTCCGTTTACATTTAAATTATAGGCGAATTCAGGGTTTTCCTCACAGAATTTTGTCTCTGCTACAGCAGCGCCATGTATTATAAAGTCTGGCCTCACCTCTTTTACAATGTTCAATACCCGTTTTTCGTCAGTTATGTCCAGTTTATCGGATGTAGCTGAAAATATTTCATATTTGTCATTTAACGCCTTGATGATTCTAGACCCCAAAAATCCATTTCCCCCGGTTATAAGAAGTTTTTTCATAAAAAAAAGACACACCCTTCCACAATTCATTTGTGGTAAAGTATATCCTTATTCAAGCCATCGGTCAATATCAGCTTAACTTCGATAAGAAGTCTTCAACGCACTTCACAACCAAGGCATGATCGTCTTCAGGGCTTAAGCCTGAAACAGTAATCGCACCTACTACACCGGTTTTATCGACGGCTATCGGAACCGATCCTCCAAAAGGCGCTAGTTCCGACAAGCTGGTTCCGTACTTTTCTTCTACTGTTTTGCCTTCGTTTTCCAGTTTGAGCTCCATAAAATAAGAACTCTTAAAAAAACGATAAACTATATTTTCTTTTCTTTGAATCCAATTGTCATTATCCGGTAAAGCTCCGTCAAAAGAAAAGTGGAATAAGCATCTTCTGTTTACGCTTATATTTATAGCAATCGGCTTGTACGCCTTTTTCCCCTTTTCAATCAACATCATACCCAGATTCAGCGCATCCTGACTGGTAAATGAATCAAATACAAGGGTTTTTTCAGTTTCTAAAATCTCTTTCATCTTAACATCAAGTTTTCCCACAACTATCCCTCCAACACTATCAAACAACCTGCTTTATTAAAATTTTCTCAATTTTAGCAATGATTGTTTTACTTGCTTTGATTTTAATTCTTTTTATTACGCGATTTTTATTCGAATGAATTTTCATGGTCCGGTTATTGCCCTTATTCGGATTCGTGATCTCCCATTCCTTGATTTCATCCCAAAATATTATGCCATAATCGCCTGCCACACCATTTTCATAAACCCCTTTATCCATCGTGCTAAAATATACAGTAGTTATTGCGATTATTGTCATTATAACATTTATGTACAGCGTTGTAACCTCCGTTTTATATGATGCTTCTCCTTGAGCAATGACATTTATAAGTCCCTGTGAAAACAAATAATAAATCCCCAGTTGAAATATCCCTTTTAAATCAAATCTTTTATCCATTTGTTCCAAGCACTTGCCTGCGTTCTTTCTCTTATATTCCGTAACCCCTATTTTTATGAGGCTCTGAATAGTAATAAGAGTAACGATTAATATGTATATCAAATTTTTTATATCACTCATAACTCATACGACCCTCTTTTATAAATTAAATAATCAACATTTACAAAATCCAACATAAACTCATTGACTTATCCCTTTTTTTTAGGTATATTTTACTAAATGGAGGGGAAGGAGCCCTTAGGCCGGCTCCTTCCGATGGGCAACTCAGTGTTACTTGTTTTGCTCTAAATATTGGACGAGCTTCTCAACAATTTGAGGAGCTTTTTTTATTACGTCACCGGCAAAAGCCTTTATTACAGGCTTTCCTTTGAATCTTTCAGCTTCCTGAATGTCTATATCCTTGGTGAGAATTATTCCGTCTGCTGATTTAACATCATCTTCAGTAAGATAATTGTCGCATCCTATCGAACCTTGCGTTTCGACTTTTACCTCTATGTTTCTTTCTTTGCATGCTTTTCTGATGGCCTCTGCTGCCATATACGTGTGTGCAACTCCCGAAGGACATGCTGTAACACCAATGATTTTCATTTTCTCATCTCCTATTGCTATCAATCAATGCTAACTTCAAATTCGTCTGAACAGGTCTTAATATCCTTCATCACTCTTTCAGATACAGGTTTTTTTAATGCGTTTACCATCAAAGCTGTAACTACAGAACCCGCAGCTAACGCTATCAAGAATCCAACCTTGCCTATAATCGCTGGCAACACTATAAGTCCGCCCCATGCAACCATACACTGGACATTAAATATCGCAGCAACTGCCGTGCCTGTAGCTCCACCAACCATAATAGATGGAATGACTTTGATAGGGTCTGCTGCTGCAAAAGGAATAGCGCCCTCTGTAATACCTACGGTACCCATCAGCAAAGCAGCTCTTCCCGCTTCTTTTTCTTCAGGAGTGTACTTTTTAGGTGCAAGGAAAGTAGCTAACCCCATTCCAATAGAGGGCACTGCGACTCCGACAGCTGATACTCCGGGAATCGTGTATATTCCTTCTCCTACTGAAAGTATAACGAAAGCATATGCTACCTTATTAACCGGACCACCCATGTCGAATGCTTCCATAAGACCAATAATTATTGCCAATAAAACAAAATTCGTTGTAGACATACCTTGAAGCCAGCCTGTAAGAGCATTTGTCAATGCCGCTATAGGAGTAGCCAATCCCCACTGCATAAATCCTGCTGTAATGAATGTACCAATTATGGGAATAACAAATATTGGCATTATAGATCTCAATGTTTCCGGAACTTTTATCTTTTTTAGATAATAAACCACGATGCCACCTATTATACCCGCCAGTATCGCTCCAAAAAAACCTGCTCCCATTTTATTGCCAACATGAGCCGCTATTGCAGCAGGTGCGATTCCTGCCCTGTCAGATATTGAAAATGCAATGTAACCCGCCAATACCGGAATCATGAGTTCAAATCCGGCCACTCCGATAAAAAATAGATCGTTTAGCCACGTTCCCTCTAAGGGAACCGCACCTTCACCGTAGATTACGACTGACAGCGCCAGCAATATACCGCCCGCTACTACAAATGGTATCATGTAGGATACCCCCGTCATCAGGTGCTTTCTTGTGTCTTTGAAAATAAGTCTTAAATCATTCATTAATGTTCCTCCCTTTAAATATTATATACAGCATGCTTTTTAAGGCCTGCATATATTTCAATCAATGGAAAATGAAAGCATGGATTCTATTTCGCCTTTGTCTTCTGAACATAAAAGCTTTTCTCTAAACTCGTCATGCATCAAATTTTTTGACAGCTCAGCCAGTACCTTTAGATGAAAATTGCCTTCATACTCAGAAGGTACAGCAATCATAAATACCAATTTTACGCTGTCATCACAATGCCATACTACGTGGTTTTTCAAACTCACGAATGCCAAGGTAGGTGTTTTAACGCTACCGGATTTCCCATGGGGAATCGCTACATGAAACCCTACACATGTGGGAAAGCTTTTTTCTCTCTCATAGACGCATTCAATGTACTTGTCCATATCGTGCAGCCTATCCTCATCATTTATTTTTGAAGCCATAAATGTAATTATTTCATCTTTTGAATCCAACTCTTCTTTTAAAAAAATCAGTTTTTCATTTATCAATTTTTCCATAATTAAATCTCCTTAGTACTTCATTAATTTTTTGTGGTGAATACGCTTTTTTTAGCTCTCCTATCTGGTTGTCATCGTCAAGCATCTCATAAAATTGCCCAAATACATTTGCAGCCATATCATAACCTTCCATTTTTATGCACAGGATAAAAATAGTGTCTACCATTTCATGCTTGTAAACCATCGGTCTTTTAAGCCTTATCACCGCTATTTTAGATTTTTTAACAAATTCCGTTTTGCTGTGTGGTATTGCCAAACCTTTGCCTATGTAAGTAGATGACTTTTTCTCCCTTAAGAGTATGCTTTCTATAAAGCCTTCTGCCGCATAGCCTTCATCTATCATTTTCCTTCCATATTTTTTTATCAACTCTCCAAAGTCGAGGTCTTCATCTTCAACGAAGCAACAATCCTCAGATATTATATTCATACAGCTCTTATTGTCGTCAAAGGGTTGCAAGACAGATTCTTGTCTTTGATTAAAACTTCCTAAAAGCCTGTTTATCTTAAATATGTCTTCATTATTCAACAAAGCGCTGACATAGACCACCTTTTTCGAGCTTATGTTGTATGGAATCGTGGATATTATTATGTCTGATTGTTCAATAAGGCTTTGACTCAGCTTTTCTGCCGAAATAACAGCTATTATGTCCAAGTTATGAAATCTCTTTCCAAGCTTTGTTTTAATTAATTGCGCCGTACCTATCCCGCTTGAACAAACTATCACCGTTTTATATGTTTTCATGCTTCTTTCAACCGCCGCTGCGATATGCATCGCGATGTAGGCAACCTCGTCTTCATTGATCATAATCCCGCATTCTTTTTCAAAAATCGA
This sequence comes from uncultured Eubacteriaceae bacterium, assembly GCA_964582705.1. Classification (GTDB taxonomy): domain Bacteria; phylum Bacillota; class Clostridia; order Eubacteriales; family Alkalibacteraceae; genus Alkalibacter. The sequence continues at coordinate 12,376 of CAZOTE010000023.1, forward strand.
ACCTGATACCCACGTAGCACCAAATATTCCTGTATATTCGTTTTTTATGGTCTCGAGCATTGGGTTTCTGAGCTTAAGTCCGTTTTCAAGCCTTACGATGATCGGTCTTATATGCAGAACCAGCGATGTTAACAGTACATCGTCCTTCGTCATGTCAACACCTAAAATATCGCTGGTAACCCGGATTATTTCTTTTGCAAGCTTTACATACAGCTCGTTTTGCACAGCAAGAATCTCCTTGCAGTTATCATCAGTTATATCTTCCTGTATCTTCGCACCTAGCATGTGAAGGCAGATATAACCTGTTTCATCTTCAGGAAATTTAAGGTTGAAGGCTTCTTCGAGTTCCTCCAATAGCTCCTTGGCGATATCATAAGCCTTATTCCCTTGGATGTTTTTAGTGTAGCCATCAGGCATTATGATTTCCTGGCTTCCCTTAACTCTTTTAATCGTGATGGCTATGTGGGCTAAAAGGTTTAGAAATGCTTGATCTGTAAAGGAATAACCCAATCTTTTTTCAGAATTTTGTATGGACTTTTGAACCTTGATTAAATCAATATCTGAAAAAAAATCCTTGAGCTTATTAAAGTTTCTGATGCTCAGCCTGTAGTCAAGCTCTTCGAAGTCGATAGCGATTTCATCATTTTTGCTTTTGTCCACATCATGAAAAAACTCGACTATCGCTTTTCTAAAATCAATTTCTTCACCTTCTATCCACAGTCCCTGATTTTGCTTTCTTTTTAACTTTAAGCTGTAGTTTTCCAACCATTCTTCCACCGCTTCCAAATCGTTTACAATAGTGCTTTTGCTACAGTATAGCTCATCGGCAAACATTTGCATCGTGTAGTTGAACTTATTTATCAAAAGAATCTCAAGGATGTACTCTTTTCTAAACCGGAAGTCATATGTCTCTTCTCTTTTAAGATTTCCATAATTACTTTTCAACCCAACCCTCTGATGTTCGTTTACATCCAGATAAACTCCTACGTTGGGCTTCTTCACTAGGCTTATTCCTTCTTCTTTCAGGAATCCAGCCAGCGAGTTCAAATGGTTTCTGACGGTCTTTCCGGACCTCCCTACGATTTTGCCGATCTCCTCCACTGTCACAGGCGTTTTTTCTTCAATCAATATGCTTAATATCTCCCTATTCAAATCCTTTTTTCTTGCCATTTATATTACCTCGCTCACATAATGCATCATGCCATCATTCATCTAATATAATATTATCACTTTGGATCCTGTTTTGATATACGGCATTATTCAATATGCTTACCTTATTAATGTGGAAATATCAAGCTTATGGCCATGGCTTATTTTAAGTATCTAAACTCTTTCAAGCATTTCTCAATCGATTGGACAGTATCATCAAACACAAATCCGCATCTTTTGATTTTCCCTGTGTCCAGGCGCACGTTTCTTGCACATTCACTATACTTCTTTTCATCCCTTACCAATAGTTCGCCTATCTTACTCTTATCCATTCCGAGCTTCTCCAGTATGAATCTGCTGATATCATACCTGCTTAAATCGTTATTGCTGCCTGTATGATAAGTCCCGTAATCTAGATCGAATACTTTTTCGAATTGATCAATAACATCATATACATATGTCAGTCCCCTATATTCATTACAGGGAACCTTTTGCACTTCTCCCTTAATCGCAGCATTAATCGTATCCCACAATATATTTGGGTTTATCGCCAGATTTCTCTCAGGAAGCCCGAAAAGCCAGGTAAACCGCAAAATCCATAACTTGTCATGAATCTTTCTTAACTCCCCCTCTGCCTCAAGCTTAGTTATTCCATACTGGGTATTTGGAACAGGTTCATCGATCTCTTTAAAGGGCGCGCCTTTCGTATTTCCATTAAAAACCTGTTCCGTACTGAAAAACACTAATTTTGCATCCACCTCTTTAGCAGCCTCAGCAACGTTTTTAGCTCCGTCTACGTTTATTTTTCTTGCAAGTTCCTTGTTTTTATCACAAAATCCGGTATCAGCAACCGCTGCCCCATGAACGATATAATCCGGTTTGAAATCTATTATTGTTCTAATAACCTGTCTTTCATCGGTAATGTCCAGGGTATCCACATCTGTAGACAATACTTCATACATCGAGCTGTATGCATTTGTAAACCTCTTTCCGAAAAAACCATTTCCTCCGGTTAAAAATATCTTTTTCATCAGCAATCTCCTTTTCACTTTTATTTACAAGTCAATCATACTCTTTGGAGCAATAAAAAAAAAGGACCTAAAGTGCACAATCCTTACCTCATAATGTGGCAAGGATTGTACCTGTGTCCTTTGCAAATTTCATAATCTTAATGATTTTCATTTCTCAATCCAAACTACAATAAGCTGCCCTGCGTTATTTTCGTACCAAGTGACATTGATCTCATCTCCGACTTCGATTCCAAGCTTGTCAAACTTTTCCGGAGTGTTGTAGTATCTCAAAGCTAATGTCTCGCTTGCTGCCGCCACCTCAAAGCTATTGTTGTCGATTATACCGTTAAGAATAAGAGGCGCTGTTTCCAACTGCACATCCTGGCTTGTCTTTTCAACTAGAACAAACCTGTCCATCCGATTTTGATCATCAATGATCTCATAAAAAACCTTTATCAAATCACCAGTGTTTATCTCCTTATCTGAAAGTTCATCGTAAATACCCTCAGCGTAAATCATTTTGAACCCTTGCTCTTCATCGATCATCTCAAATGAATTATTGTCAGCAAATCCTACAAATATCCCTCTTGAAGCTTCAACTTCTAATATCTTTATCACCTGCACGGTCTTTTCTACTTCAGTCTGGATATAATCGATCCTAATCTTTTCATCTTCAGTCAGCTTCATATCCTCCACTAGATCCACCAAACCTGTTTTTCTGAAGATAACCGGCTCGCCATCCACGAGAACTTCCATGCTGTTGTTGTCTGCCAATCCAATGTAATAACCCTCTGTTGTAATTAAATCCGCCTCACCGTTTCCGTTCCCGTTGCCATTTTCTCCTCCGTTTATGGAACATCCCGCTATCAATATTAAAATCAGAAAAATCCCAAATAATGCACTTGATGCTTTTTTCATTTTCCTCACCTTCTCTATTTAACTTAAACTTCATTATATTTATACCCGTAGCTGAATAGTTATATCATTTCTTCCTGAAAAGCTGATTGTAGACCATGCAATCCACAACAATCTAGATTTAACAATCTTTTTCTTGTATTATTCTCAAAAAAAGTATAAAATAATTAAGTTATATTAATAGAGAGGAATTGATTACCATCACTACCAACAAAATTATCAATATTGCTGTTATCGCCCACGTAGACGCGGGCAAGTCCACACTTGTAGACGCGTTTTTATCACAGAGCGGCGTTTTTAGAGAAAATGAAGAGGTTGTAGAATGCGTTATGGATTCAAACGACCTAGAGCGTGAAAGAGGTATTACTATTTACTCAAAAAACTGCTCTGTCATGTACGAAGACATAAAGATAAATATCGTTGACACTCCTGGCCATGCGGATTTTTCATCCGAGGTCGAAAGAATCATCAAGACCGTAGACACGGTCATACTTCTTGTAGATTCATCTGAAGGACCTATGCCCCAGACAAGGTTCGTGCTCAACAAAGCTCTGGAGATAGGACTTAATCCTATACTGCTAATCAACAAGATCGATAAAAAAGACCAACGAGCCGAAGAAGTCGTCGACATGGTATTCGATTTGTTTTTAGAGCTTGGAGCCAATGACGAGCAGCTTGATTTTCCTATACTATACGGAATCGCAAGGGACGGGATCGTCAAAAAGAACATGGAAGACGAAGAAAACGGGATCGTTCCGTTGTTTGAAACTATTTTAGAGCATTCTTCTACATATCCCAACTTAAACGACGAGCCTCTACAGCTTCAAATTTCTTCTTTGGCCTACGACGATTACTTAGGCAGATTGGGCATTGGAAGAATCTACAAAGGCACTCTTTCAGAAGGTCAGGCCGTTGAAATCTTCAAGGAAGATGAAACCCTAGTAAAAGGTAAAATCGCATCTGTATTTACATATGCGGGCCTAAAGCGAATATCTGTAAAAGAAGCTCAAAGCGGAGACATAGTTGTAATTAGCGGAATCCCACACATTTCAATAGGAGAAACCATAGGCGAAATCGACAAGGTAGATCCTTTGGAGCTGCTTCATATCGAAGAGCCCACCCTGTCAATGAACTTTTTGGTAAACAGCTCTCCCTTTGCCGGCACAGAAAGCAAATACGTTACATCAAGACACCTGAAAGCAAGACTCGAAAGAGAGCTTGAAGTAAATGTAGGCCTTAAAGTGGAAACTCTTGACCAAACTGACGGCTTTAAAGTATCCGGCAGAGGCGAGCTTCACTTGTCTATACTAATTGAGAACATGAGAAGAGAAGGTTATGAGCTGGGCGTATCCAAACCAGAAGTAATAATGCACAGGGAAAACGGAAAGCTCATGGAACCTGTAGAAAAGGTCCTTATATCTGTACCCCAGGAATTCTCAGGTGCGGTCATTTCCAAGCTGAATGTTAGAAAAGGCGTTATGGAGGCGATGAATAGCGAAGGCGATTTTACAAATCTCGAATATTTAGTTCCTACAAGGGGATTGCTTGGATATTCTACAGATTTTATAAACGACACCAGAGGAGAAGGTACCATGGTCAGACGTTTTGAGCGTTTCGAGCCATACAAGGGCGAAATCCCTCAAAGAACAAACGGCGTTTTGGTATCTCAAACTGACGGCGAGGCTATGGGATATTCACTTATGAACTTAAGCGAAAGAGCCCAATTCTTTATCGAGCCAGGCACAAAGGTTTATGAAGGAATGATCGTGGGACTTAATTCGAGAAGCGATGACATGACCGTCAATCCCTGCAAGAATAAGAAAATGACAAATGTTCGTGCCTCAGGCTCGGACGATGCAATAAAGCTTCCACCTGCTTTGAGGCTGACCTTGGAGGATGCCCTTGAATTCATCAACGACGATGAGCTGGTTGAAATCACGCCAGAGCAGATAAGAATCAGAAAGAAGTTCCTTAAAGAATTGGACCGAAAAAGAAGCGGCAAAGTTTCCTGATAATAAATTAAGCTCCCGAAAAAACGGGAGCTTAATTTATATCCTATTTATATTTACAGATTGTAATAAGTATATCCGTCAAGTATGAAGTCGATGATGCTTTCTTGAGTCAAAGGATGATATATCAAATTACCGCAGATATCCGGACTAATAGTTACTGAATGTGCTCCGGAAAGACTTACCTGGTGGACTTGCTCCACATTTTTAAAGCTGGCTGCCAAAACCTTTGTCTTTAATCCATAAGTTTTAATCAGTTGAACTATGTCTTCAACCACCTTGATTCCACTTGAGGATATGTTGTCAAGTCTGTTTACATATGGTGCTACAAAATCAGCACCAGCCATACTTGCTATCAGAGCTTGCTGCTGAGTGAATATCGCAGTTGCCGTTATATTAAATCCGTCTTTTTTAAGCATCTGCATAGTTTTAAGACCCTGCTCATTGACCGGAATTTTAGCATAGAAATCGCCTTTTACAGCATCTCTTAGTATATTTGCTTCCCTAACCATTTCCTCGGCTGTTTCCCCCAAGGTCTGAACGTGGAGCATTTTGTCATCTCCAATCAGATTTCTGATTTCCTTGATGGTCTCAATTACGTTTTTTCCTCTTTTAGCAATAATAGTAGGATTTGTAGTTACACCGGCTATGGGATAGCAATCAATCACCTTTTCTATAGCATCCACATCGGCAGTATCCAATAAATACAACATTTTATTTCCTCCTTAAAATTCGTTCTATAATACCAATAACTTAACAATATATCAGCAGTGAACAAATGTAAAGGCAAATGTCAATGTAAACCTTTGCTAAATTAAACAGAGGCCGATTCAACTCGGCCTTCCGCAATCATTCGTCTTTTCTATAGTTGTAATCCCTCTCATTAAAGAAATTAAGCCATGAAGACGTCTTGTAAAGGTCCCAGTTGCACGGTGGAGCATATCTTAGCTTCATGGTATATTCCTTTTCGTGGGCCTTAAGCTTTTCATACATCACTACGTAAATGCATTTTTGTTTTCCGGGATAAACCTCGCACCAACCATCCCTGCCACCGCCGCAGGCACCGTTTCGCTGGCTTTTGGGACACTTTGACATTGGGCATTGAAACCCTATCTCGTGCATTACACAATCCCCGCAGAACCTGCATTCATTTGTAAAAGTTTTAGTATAGTACTCAAACCATGTAAAGGGCTTGTTCAAAAAGTTTTTATCAATTTTTTTTGCAAAGAACTTAACCATGGGATAAAAGGGCGCGCTCTCCTTAAAAACGAGTCCATGAACCAAACCAAACATCCTATCAAACAAGGAATTCCTTTTATGTCCGGTTTTTGACCTATCCACCGGAACATCTGTATTCAAACCTGTTGCGGGGTCTTTTTCAAAGTAGTAAAAGCCGTCATCCATAGGATAGTCGAATTCTTTGGCGACTTCCTGCCAACCAGGCAAGAGCTCTTCCCCTTTATCCAAGATCCAGCAAAGATCATCATAGCTCATGCCGTGCCCTGCAATGGTTACGCCATCATACCCAAGTCCTTTCAATACTGCGTAGAGCTTGGCAGCCCTTAAAAGCTGTCTTTCCTTGTTGTCAGGATACTTGCCCTTTTCATCTTCCATGTCCCTTATCATTTTATCGGTAACTACACATCCTGGTATCAAGTTCTTGTTCATCATTTTTGCTACCGGCAACGACAGTACAAAAATATTTCCTATAAGGGGCACGCCCAATTCATATTTGTCGGCATATCTTCTCAGCTCGTCAAATTTCCTCGCATCATAACCAAGCTGGGTAATAAGGTAGCTTGCACCGTTATCCACCTTTTGGTGCATTTTATAATATTGGGCCATCTGCTCTGGTTCAGTGGATTTAAAGGGAGACACTACCGCTCCGGTAAAATAATCCGTTTCATTTAGCTTCTTTGTGCCCTTTCTAACAGGTATTTCGTATCCTTGATTCATTTTTTTAATCATTTTTAAAGTGTGAACCGCATCTATATCGAAAACAGGCTTCGGTCTTCCTGCATATCCTTCAGTGGTATAATCACCTGTCATTATCAGCAAGTTTTTGAGCCCGGATCTATTCATGGCATGAAGCTGACTTTCAATTTCATTTCGATTTTTATCTTTACAGGTAAAGTGAACAAGTGTCTCTCCACCAGTTTCATCTAATATTTGTTTTGCCAGTGGATAAGGTAATATTGCAGGTTTCCCACTAGGGTTCTCGGTAATTGTAAACGCGTTTATCCTAGGATCATCAACGGCCAGTTTAGCCGTTTCAATAACTTGGTCTTGGGCTGCCTCTGTAGACCCTCTGCCCGGTACCAATTCCCAGGTAACCGAAAAATGGTCCTTGCTTAAAACCGCATCTTTGTAAGAAAGCTTTTTATTGGCCATGTTCTTCCTCCTCGCAATTTGCCTTATAATAGTTTACATCCCCTGCGATAGATACATGTATATACATGTCGTTTTGCAATAATTTCTCTTTAAATATAACATACCCATGTATAGGTTTTCAATGATTGATAGTAAGTTAACGCAAAAACCTTTAAGCTTATTTTGGTTAAAGTCATCACTATTCGGGTATTTATTGAATAAAGTAAAACAAATCGTTGAGGAGGTTTTAGGATGAACCTACTAACAAGAGTTCAACTAGATGAATTGATCAACACTGAAAATCAAAACTGCATAAGTTTCTATCTTCCTATGGAGAAGGCGCCAACAGAAGCTGATAAAACCAAGGTTTTATTTAAAAACCAGATTAAAGCGGTCGAAAGCGAGCTGATTGAGCATGGAATTGCTCAAAAGAACGTAGACAGTTTGATTTCCCCGGCAGTCAAGCTACTTGAAACACCTGAGTTTTGGACTAGCCCTGATGAAAGCGCAGCAGTGTTTGTGGCTGGCAGCAATATAACAACAATTAAGCTTCCTTTCCCCATCGAACCCACTACGTTTATCGGACCAAAATTTTATCTGGTGCCTCTATTTAAGCTATTTTCATTTGATAGCAGGTTCTATATATTGGCCCTAAGTCAAAACAAGGTCAGGCTTTTAAATTGTGATTTACTGGATTGTGCTGAAGTAGACATAACTTCTCTGCCTACAAGCCTGGACGAAGCACTGCAGTATGATGATATTGAAAAGAAAAACCAATATGTCATGCGCAGCCCTGGAAGCACCGGAGATGGAGGCCCCGGGGTCTATAGAGGTCAAGGCGACGGAAAAGACGAGCACAAGACAAACATCTGGAGATTCATGGAGATGCTAGATTCAGGACTTTCAAGCTTTATAAAAGACAAAGATACGCCTGTGGTATTGGCCGGTGTTGAATTCCTTACTGCGATATTCAGGAAAGCCAATTCTCACTTGCATTTAATAGACAAAGAAATATCCGGTAACACTGACATACTCTCAGAGAAACAGCTTCATGAAAAAGCATATCCGTTGGCACAGGAGTTCTTCGATAAATTTGTGGCAAGTGACCTGGAGTTGTACCATAATTTGTCTTCTTCCGACAAAACCGGTGACACCATAGAAGAGATTGCATCGGCAGCGGCAAAAGGAAAGATTAGGATACTGTTCGCCACCCAAGGCATGTTCATTCCCGGCATGTACAATGTGGAACTGGATTCAGCTTTCCACAAGGACCACAATCCTGACTCTGAAGATTTAATAAACTTCGCTGCCGTTAACACCTTCAAGGCAGGTGGCAAGGTTTACGTACTTGATAGGAATCAAATGCCGGACACAGAAAACTGCGCCGCAATCTTCAGATATTAAAATTATAAGGCCCACCGATTGGCGGGCCTATTTTTTTACTCTTTTTTACCTTCAACAAAGAAGCTCGCTTCCCTGAAAGCGCTTTTTTTACTGTCAGAAGCATGTATTATATTTTTAGTTTTGCTAACGGCATACTTACCCCTAATGGAACCTGATTCAGCATCCAAGGGATCTGTAGATCCCGAGAGCTTTCTTGTGAGTTTTATTGCATTTTCTCCTTCAACGACCAATATAACAACAGGTCCGCTTTGCATGTATTCCATCAAAGATGGAAAATATGGCTTTTCAGTGTGTTCGTGATAGTGATACTTTAGGTCTTGATCGCTTAAGCTTTTAATTTCCATATAAGTTATTGAAAGATCTTTATTTTCTATAGCAGATATTATTTCTCCTACAAGTTTTCTTTTGACTGCGTCAGGCTTTAATATAACCAAAGTCTTTTCTACGGCCATTACAACACCCCTTTTACTTATTGATGATTTTTCTAATCCCTTCACTTATAACCGGTATAATCTGTTTCTTTCTCGATACCCAGCCATCGATGAAGATGCCTTGATACATCTCTTTTTCAAATATATTATCTATAGACTTATTGTTGGCATTATAAAGTATATAGGAGCCTTGCTTTATAATGTCAGTTATTATGCACAAAGTCAGATAGTGATTTCTGTTTTTGTTTAGGTTATTTATAAATGACAGGTACTCCTCTACATTTTCGCTAATGACATCAATATTCAAGGTAAAGACTTGGGATATACCTGTTTTCATGCCCTCTAAAACAAATTCCTTGTAATCAGAGAAGAAGACTTCTTCAACAGATTTACCTGATATGTCCGTTCCTTTTTTAAACATTTCCATAGCAAACTCATTTAAGTCTATCCCTGTAACTTTAACTAGATTTTCAACTGCTTCGATATCATTTTCCGTAGTTGTGGGTGACTTCAACAACAAGGTATCTGACACTATACCCGAGAGCATCAACCCCGCTTCTTCCTTCTCCATACTTACGCCAGCTTCTCTGAACATATTGTAAAGAATTGTGTTGGTGCTTCCTACCGGTTGATTTCGAAATGCTATTGGGAGGGTAGTCGATATATCCCCAATTTTGTGATGATCAACGACTTCCAAAATATCTGCTTCAAAGATCCCCTCTGCACTTTGGGCATATTCATTGTGATCAACAAGAATTACTCTCTTCTTAGCAGGACTGATTATATGGCTTCTGCTAACTATGCCTAAATATTTGCCATTTTTGCCCACCAGGGGAAATTTAGAATGGTCTGAATCTTTTATTATATCCCTGCAATCATCCAGATAATCTTCTTCCGAAAAAGACAGTATATTATCTTTTACCATTATGTTATTAACGAAATTTGTCAAAAATATTGTTTTAGTAGCCTCATACGTATCAAGCTGTGTCAATATCATATTCACACAATTCTCTTTAGCCGACTTTACTATCTTGTCGTTTAATTCTGCTTTGCCGGTGACTATTATCAGCTTCACCTTTTTCTCTATGGCAAATTTTATGATGTCAAATCTGTCGCCTACGATGACTATAGAATTTTCAGTAAATAGCTGCATCTCTTCAATCGTATCCAAATGAAATGCCGTAACC
>CAZOTE010000023.1:22860-26558 GCA_964582705.1 uncultured Eubacteriaceae bacterium
TGCACACTTATTGATAACATGACCCTTCATTCCCTCGAGTATGTTGTCAAATGTGGTTTCTATCCTTCTTTGATCGCTGTTTATCAGGCTCATGGCTATATCCTTCATGGTTACTATGCCGGATAATTTTCCGATGTCGTCAACCACCGGTAAAGTCCTTACTCTGTTTTTTCCCATATGCAAATACGCGTCATATATGGAATTATCATGTGTAAAGGCTTTTACTCTGTCATAATTCAAGTCTTTCATTTGTATTTTTACATTATCAAGAATTTTGGGTTCTTCAACACCAAAGTAATCCAATACGTATTTGCTTTCCTTGCTTATTTCATCTAGAACAAACGGCTTAGTGTTGAAACCAATCTTGTTTTTAAATTTAGACATCACTATAGCCGAAGTTACGCTGTCTGTATCCGGATTTTTATGTCCAAAAATCATTATCTCGCTCATTGTTTTCCCCCTTTTCTAAAAATTGCTGCAATCCCTTATCAACAATTATTATATCAGTGGACGATGTCTAGCGCCAAGGAATTTTCCTTTAGCCAATCTTTTGCGTCTTTGAACCTGGGATAAATTTTCTCCACCAAGTCCCAAAAATCTTTTGAATGGTTTTTATGAACCATATGGCACATTTCATGGACAACTACGTAATCAATGACCCATTTTGGCGCCATTACAAGTCTCCAATTGAACAAAAGCTTGTTATCGTGGGTACAGCTACCCCAGATTTTTTTCTGTTCCTTTGCCTTTACTTGCTTTGGTGCCACATCAAAGTAAATAGAGTGCTTATCCACACTTTCACTCAGAATTTTTTGAGCGCATTTTTTATACCATCCCGCAAAGATTTCTTTTAGTAAACTGGCCTCACATCCTGGGTGCTCCAATAAGAATCGACCTTCTACCAGTTGCAACCTGGCAGCATTAAAATCAGTTTTAATTACCTCTAAAGCATATTCACAGCCTAGAAACATGAATTTTTCTCCAGTTTCAAATTTTCTAACCTGCCGTTTTTCCTTCTTTTTCTCCATATAATCGATTTTATCAAGGATCCATTTGCTTTTTTGAGATATCAATTCTTCTACAGCTTTAATGGGTGCAGTATTTGGCGCGGTAATCACGAGACCTTTTTCGGGGTCTAGCTTCAACTCAGTAGTCTTTCTTTTTCGTCTAATCAATTCATATTCTACGGTAAGACCATTTATATTTAATATTTTTTTCATAATTCCTCCTAGGTCTTTTCTTTCACAATTTCTTGTGCGACGTCTTTATATATGATATCATAATATATTGGAGAGCGAGCAAGTCAGATGATCGCGTGGGCATGTTCCGCAAGGACGCTCACGAGGAAAGTCCGAGCTCCATAGGGCAGGGTGCCGGGTAACCCCCGGTGGAGGCAACTCCAAGGAAAGTGCAACAGAAAGGAAACCGCCCGGCGCATAACAATGTATATCTGTGATAACTTTATTTATATAATATCTGAATTGAAAATTCAATAACATTGTATGTAAGTTATACATTTTTATGCGTCGGGTAAGGATGAAAGGGTGAGGTAAGAGCTCACCGGCGGCTGAGTAATCAGTCGGCTATGTAAACCCCACCTGGTGCAAGACCAAGTTAGGACAAAAAAGCAGTGGCCCGCTGTGTCCAGTGGTAGGTCGCTTGAGCCTTTCGGTGACGGAAGGCCTAGATAGATGGTCATCTAATACAGAACTCGGCTTACAGACTAGCTCGCTCTTCCCTTTAAAACATAAGGGTTTCAAAAGACTTGCAACCAGTTTATGAACCAAAAATAACATTTCGAAAAAAGACCGTTCCTGCTTCTGATTCGATTTGTAGTTTGGTTTAATCGTACTATCAAATGCAATATTTGTAAATAGTCTATAACCCCATAATATTGCCTCTAACTCTTGGCAGTAAAGGGTTTTAGCCCTTTTTAAAAAAAATAACTTTTTTATGAAAAAGACACCGGGCTTTCACCCGATGTCTTTTGTGTCTCTTACAATGTATTTTTCTATCTCAGCCAGCCTGTTACCATCAGTAATACCTGAGAGCTCAGATATCTCAATTATCCCCACCCCGTTTTTCGCCAAATGAATACAGAAGGAATTTCTCAGAACCTCAGAGTTTATCTTAAAATCTATATCAAGTCCTGGAGTTTTATTGGTTCTTTCTATTACATTTGTAAAAGTCCGCTGTGACATTTTTTCTCCGTTGCTCTTAAAAACATAATCTTCGGCTTCCGCTACCTTTCCCTCATGAATCGACTGCAATGCCAGACTAACTTCCTTGTTGACCGGTATCATCCTTCCCCTTATCTGCACCATTTGGTTTGGGGCATCTATGTCTCCGTTTTTTAGATCCATTACTTCATTTTTCTTAAAGCCTGCATAGACCACCAGCTTAAGCATGGCAAGATCCCGGTAGCAAGTGTCCCGGTTATGGGTCGCATTTGCCACTATCAACCTCACTTGATTCATGGTTAAATAATTAAACTCTAACTCCGCTCTTGATTCTAGCTTATTCATAAGAAGCTTTTCACATGGGTTCGTCTTGACAGTTTCATTTTCAACCAGGTATTCAAAGAATGCATGGAGCACGTCTATCTTCCTCTTTATCGTACTTTTCTTGAATTCTTTTTCTACCAAAAGTTTTCTAAAGTCGCTTAAGTGCTTAACTTGTATCTTTGCAAAATCATCGACACTTGGATATGAGTCTCTTAAGTACGATTCAAAGCTTTTCAAATCAGCGCGGTAGGCCGCTATTGTGCTATCTTTTTTCCCTTTGTAGTATAGATGATTCAAGTACACCTGTATTTTTTTTGTTGTTCTATTTTCTGTTTTCTTCATTAATATTCATCTCCTATTCATTAAATATTTTTTTTGGTGATAATTTCAACAATATCGGCGAGTCTGTCATTTGACACGTGCATGTATGTCTTGAGGCTCTGTTTTCTTTTATGTCCTGTAAAATGCATGATCTCGCTTTGGCTCTTTCCACTTTCGTTCATCTCGCTGCAAAATATATGTCTTATTCTGTGGGGAGTTATCTTGTCTTCTGACTCGGCTATAACGTTGCTTGTTATTTTGCTGAACTGATAATAAAAAGATGCATACGTCAATCTCTTGCCTTCTTTATTCTTAAAAACCGGCCCATCAGTCTGGTTTAATCTTCTCTCTTCTTCATAATGCTCTTTTAACGCTGCTCTTAAATCGATGCTCATTTCGATGAAGCTCCACGTCTTGTTTTTCTTTCTCTTTATCTTGATTCTGTTGGCTCCAAAGCTTATGTCATCCCAGTCGAGTTGTAAAACCTCGCTTATCCTTGCCCCCGTATATGCAAGCGCCACGAGAATAGCTTTGTTTGTTAACCTGTAATCATCCTTTGGCACTGCGCTTATGATCTCTTTTACCTGCTCCACTGAAAGATATCCTTTCTGCGAGCCTTTTGGCTCATTCTTTCTTTTTAGGAAATTCACCCGTTCATATGGATTGTCATCTGTATATCCATAATCAAAAAGAAAGGAAAAAAACATCTTGAGCGTTTTTAAGTTTCTCTTGTTGATCACTCCTTCCTTTTCTTCCTGCTCCAACAGCCACTCATCGTATCGAATCAAATGAAGCGGTGCGATTTTTTCAATATAGCGCAAATTCGGAAAATTCCTTTTTATAAAGGAATAGAACTTGTCTATGTCAGAACTG
>CAZOTE010000024.1:0-25987 GCA_964582705.1 uncultured Eubacteriaceae bacterium
AGGCCCTTATAGGGCTCAAAGAAAAACCACCCGTTTTACGGGTGGATAATTATTTCCATAGAGACATCGATTGGCGATAAAGTTCAAAAAGGGCAGATATTATTGATATTGGAAGCCATGAAACTTGAAAATGAAATCGTATCCCCGGTGGACGGAACGATTACATCGGTTAATGTCAGAGAAGGACAAGTCATAGACAGTGGTACGCTCCTCTTTGAGATTGCCGGAAAGTAGGTGTATCGATGGTTGAAATCTTAAAGGAATTCATAGATACCAGCGGAATTGCAGCAATTAAAGGTCAAGATTTGATCATGATCGGCATAGCATTGATATTTATATATTTGGCCATATATAAAAAATACGAGCCATATCTTCTTATACCTATAGCTTTTGGGATGCTATTGGTCAATCTTCCTCTGAATGGATTGATGGAAGAAAGCGGTCTTTTGAAGATTTTATACAAGGGAATAGAATACGGGATATATCCCCCGCTTATTTTTCTTGGAGTGGGCGCATCTACGGACTTTGGCCCCCTTATAGCAAATCCAAAGAGCATGCTTCTTGGAGCAGCGGCACAGCTTGGTATATTCAGCGCCTTTCTTGGAGCTTTGTTTCTAGGGTATGCTGCTACTGAATCAGCATCAATTGGAATCATAGGTGGAGCTGACGGCCCTACTGCAATATATCTGACCAGCCAGCTTGCTGACCATCTGCTCGGTCCAATTGCACTAGCTGCATATTCCTATATGGCCTTGGTACCGGTTATACAGCCGCCGATTATCAGGCTGTTTACTACAAAGGAAGAAAGATTAATAAAGATGAAACAGCTAAGGCATGTGACAAAACTGGAAAAGATACTTTTTCCCATAGTCGTGACCATTGTGGTAATATTATTGGTGCCCAGCGCTTCGCCACTGGTAGGAATGCTGATGTTCGGAAATCTTGCAAAAGAATCTGGTGTTGTTCCAAATTTGGTTGAAGTAGCTAAGAATGCTCTGATGTATGGCATCACCATAGTGCTGGGTCTTACAGTTGGGGCAAAAGCTGATGCCCAAACACTTTTAGATCCTAGGACCCTTGGAATCATAGCATTGGGACTGGTTGCATTTGCCATAGGCACTGCGGGAGGAACGCTCTTTGGAAAGCTGATGTGCAAAGTAACTAAAGGAGAGATAAACCCGATGATCGGAGCTGCCGGTGTTTCAGCTGTTCCAATGGCGGCAAGAGTTGTTCAAAAGGTGGGACAGGAAGAAGACCCGTCAAACTTTCTTCTAATGCATGCCATGGGGCCTAACGTGGCGGGAGTAATCGGTTCGGCAGTAGCTGCCGGGGTACTCTTAAACTTCTTTGGATAAAACAGATAAATACGGCTTGATTGATTATGGGCGGATTCTTGAAAAAGAATCCGCTTTTTAGCGTGGGGAAATTGCTTGTTATTTCCAGAAAAAAATTAATCGATTGACTTAAGAGTTCGCCTAGAAAGTTTAGTCGGGAAGCAATGGGGTAGAATTGTAATAGATCAAAGCTTTAATTGATAATCATTACTATTTAATACTTGCAAGAAAGGCGGTAGAACAGATGGATGAGCTATATGAAAGGTTCAAATACCTATTGGAAGTTGAAAATAAAAGTGAAGCAGTCAGCTTCTCAATATCGCTTATAAAAGAAAGAAAAATTGGAATTGTAGAGTTTTACGAACAAATTCTAGCTAGAGCTATGAACACGATAGAGTGTCACAATGATGAAAGAAACCTTTGCATTTGGAAGGAGCATATAAGAAGCGGGATAGCTCGGACGATAATCGAGAGTCTATACCCTTTTGTCTTAGAGGAGAAAAAGGCGAGCTTTTCGGCAGCACCGGCAAAGAAGATTGCAATTTTATGCCCTGATGGCGAATACCACGATATGGGTGCCAGGATAGCCTCAGATTATTTTACACTTCTTAACTGGGAGGCGGTTTTTGTCGGAAGCAGCACTCCTGATGAAGAGTTCATAAAGATTGCGGATCAGTTAAGCCTAGATGCGATAGCTATCAGCGTGACCAATCCATATAACCTCTTTGCAGCTAGAAAGACTGTAGATCTTATTAGAAATAAATTGGGAAACAATATAAAGGTATTTGCAGGTGGAAGCGCTTTTGAAAAGGACATAAAAAATGAACGGAAGATAGATGTGGACGGGTATGTATTCTGCTTCGAAGACTTGAAAAGCCTGTTAGAAGGAGGCGAGGTCAAATGAGACTGTCATTTAAGATAGCTTCCAGGTTTCTGCGGTTTAATCTTGGACAAACATTTCTTATAGTTACCGGAATTGCAATAGGAGTTTCAGTGCAAGTCTTTATTGGGCTCTTAATTCAGGGACTTCAGCAGGATCTCATAAATACGACGATAGGAAGCTCTTCCCAGGTGACAATAAGCGCTACGAAAGATTCAGGGACGATCAGAAGCTGGGAAGATATAGTAAAAGACATAAAGCAAAATGAGCAGGGAGTAAACCAAATAAGTCCTGCGGCAGATGGAGCCGCATTTTTGTTAGGTGAGGATTCCAGCGATCCTGTTATAGTAAGGGGCTGGATATTTGAAGAAGCTGAAGGCATATACGCCATTGAGGAAAAGCTGATTGAGGGGAAAGTGCCCGGAGAGGGAGAAGTCATAATCGGCTTAAACCTAAAAGATGAGCTCGGCCTGTCGGTAGGAGACGACATAAAGCTCGCAACTGCAAATGGAAGAATTCAAGATTATAAAATTTCGGGTTTTTATGACTTTAGGGTATCCTCAATAAATTCGTCATGGGTAATAACAGACATCAAGACTGCTCAAGGTTTATTTGATTATGGGGATGAAGTGACTTCTATTGAAATGCAGGTGGAGGATGTCTTTGCAGCAGATGAAATCGCAGCTTCCATCGAAAGCAGGCTAAATAATGAAGAACTTATAATAGATAATTGGAAGGCTCAAAACCAGGAGCTCTTAAGCGGACTAAACGGTCAGAGCATATCCAGCATAATGATTCAGGTTTTCGTTATGGTATCTGTAGTGCTTGGAATATCGAGTGTTCTTGCAATTACAGTAATGCAAAAGTCCAAAGAAATTGGCATTCTAAAGGCAATGGGCATAAGAGACGGAGATGCCAGCAGGATATTTTTGCTTCAAGGATTGATATTGGGGGTATTTGGTGCAATGCTAGGGGTAGCTTTAGGGCTGGGGCTTTCAGTGGCTTTTACTACATTTGCATTAAACCCTGATGGAACGCCAATAATTGCATTTTATATAAATTACGGATTTATCGCATTATCAGGGGGAATTGCCATACTTGCAAGCCTTGTGGCATCTCTGATACCTGCAAGAAAGTCACTAAAACTCAATCCTATAGAGGTGATCAGAAATGGCTGATATAATAAGACTGGAAAAAGTCAGCAAAGTATATGGTGAAAAAATCAAGACGCAGGTGCTCTTTGATATAGATCTGGCTTTTGAAAAAGGAAGTTTCAACAGCATCATTGGAGCTTCAGGCAGCGGTAAGAGCACGCTGTTAAATATTATAGGGACACTTGACAAGCCCACCACAGGAAAGATTTTCATTGGTGATGATGACGTAAGCTCTCTTGGCAAGAAGAAGCTTGCAGACTTGAGGAACAAGACATTGGGATTTATATTCCAGTTCCACTATCTCCTGCCGGAATTTACTGCTCTTGAAAACGTGCTGATGCCATATCGGATAAAAGGCAGAACCCTTGATAAGAGTACTTTAAAAAAAGCAGACGAGCTTATGGACATGGTAGGCTTGTCAAAGGTCAAGAACAATCCTGCAAACAACATGTCCGGGGGGGCAACAACAAAGAACAGCTATCGCCAGGGCGCTCATGAACAGTCCTGAAATAATTCTGGCAGATGAGCCCACAGGCAATTTGGACTCAGATTCTACAGAAAATATTTATAAAATTTTAAGAGATATCAATGAAAAGGCGGGGACTACTTTTGTAGTAATAACTCATGACAGGCGGATAGCTGAGAAGGCGGATAGAATCGTAGAGATAAAAGATGGTAGAATAGAAATGGACGTTAAAAGATAGAAAGGGAGCGTGGCTCCCTTTTTTAAGCTATCTCCAGAGCTATCTCCATCATATCTGTAAAGGTCTTTTCACGCTCTTGGGCAGTAGTTACCTCTCCTGTAACTAAGCTATCGCTTACAGTTAGGATGGCTAAAGCGTTTTTATTTAGCCGCGCTGCATTCATGTACAAAGCGGCGGCTTCCATTTCCACCACCATTACTCCCAACTTTGCCCATTTCTCCCAAGCCTTTGGATTGTCATCGTGAAAGATATCGCTAGACAATGCGTTGCCCACTTTTACAGGGATATTTTTTGTATTGGCAATTTCTACGGATCTGCTTAACAGGCCATAATCCGCTATCGGGCTGAATGTTCCAGGTAATCCGTATTGTGAAGCGAAATTGCTGTTTGTGCAGGCACCCATGGCAAATACTATATCCCGTACTTTCACGTCTTCTCGGAATGAGCCGCAGGAACCTATCCTAATAATATTATCCACGTCGTATTCCGTATAAAGTTCATAAGAATAAATCCCCATAGAGGGCATGCCCATACCGGAGCCCATAACAGATATTTTTTTTCCTTTGTAAGTTCCGGTGTATCCCAGCATGCCACGGACCTCGGTTACTTTAGAAGCATCAGCCAAGTAACGCTCGGCAATGAATTTAGCCCTTAAAGGATCGCCAGGCATTAAGACCGTTTTTGCAAAATCTCCGGGTTGAGCTCCTATGTGTACTGTCATTTGATCACCTCGTTTCATTTTATACCTTTATATATAACAGAATCCATGGAATAAAGCAAATCCATGAATTTTGTATACAGGTTCGTTGACATTAAATCTTAAGTTGCTATAAAATAAAGACAATAAAGCGTGAGTTATTCCAAAAAAATAGGAGTGAGTATAATGAACGAGCCAATGAGAGCGTACATGAAGGTAGGCCTGATACATTTTATGGCTTACCCCGAATGTATGAAGGGAGAAGGACCGATAATTGAAACACTAAAGAAAATTGCAGTAGACGATTATTTTGATGCAGTGGAAATAACACAGATACATGGCAACTCAGAGCGTAAACGAGCGACTGATCTTCTTGAGACCTCAAAGATGGACGTTTTATATGGAGCTCAGCCGAGGCTATTGACCACAGGACAAAACATCAATGACATAAATGAGGAAAAGAGAAAAGAGGCGCTAGCCAATTTGAAGGAAGGTATAGATGAAGCTTATGAAATAGGGGCAAAGGGCTTTGGTTTTTTAAGTGGAAGATACGAAGAAGACGAGCTTGAAGATAGCTATAATGCGCTTGTGGAATCCACTAAGGAGCTATGCGATTATGCCCTTTCAAAAGGGGATATGCCCGTCCTTTTAGAGGTTTTTGATTATGATGTGGACAAAAAATCTCTTATAGGTCCTGTTGCTCTTGCGAAAAGATTTGCAGAAGAGATAAGAAGCAAATGCAAAAACTTTGGGCTGATAGTAGATCTTAGCCATATACCATTGCTGCGAGAAGAAATCGAGGAGTCGCTTATGCCGATAAAAGACTATATAATGCACGCTCACATGGGAAACTGTGTGGTTAGGGACGAGAGCCTTCCGGGATATGGAGACCAGCATCCAAGATTTGGATTTCCCGGCAGTGAAATAGATTCAGAGGAACTCGCTAGATACCTGGAGGTTTTGTTGTCCATAGGCTATCTTAATAAAGATAACCCACCGGTTCTAAGTTTTGAGGTCAAGCCATTTGGAGATGAAGATCCAGACATAGTAATAGCCAATGCAAAACGAACACTTAATGACGCCTGGATAAAGGTTAAATAGGTAACAAAGCTTCATTTTTCTTGTGATTAGTGAGATAATGATGTAGATTGATTATTGCAGTCTTCGAGGAGCTGATTGAAACTGGGTTTTTACAATGTTTTTATATCCATCACAACTTTATTCGCTATAGGAGCTATTGGTTATCATATAAGGAAAAAAGGTTTGCTAAGCGAAGGGGCGGCGGGCAACTTCCCCAGGTTCATTACAGATATCACTTTGCCCTGCCTCATCATATCCTCTATGCAGCTTACATATACTCAGGACCGGATACAGGAGATGGGTGCACTAATGGTGATAGCTGTAGTGGCTTTTTTGGTGCAACTCATATTTTCACTTTTAATTCCCTTTATTCTTGGTTTGGGAGAGGACGGAGATAAAGGTGTCTATCAGTTCATGATCATGTTTCAAAATGCAGGTTTCATAGGATATCCTGTATTAGTCACAATATTTGGTACCGAGGCTGTTTTTTATGGAGCGATCTACAACATTCCGTTTCGCATATTAATCATGACCCTGGGCGTGAGCATGATGGAAAAGGAGAAAAGGGTATTTAGCATCAAAGACATGTTTACTCCCGGGATAGTTGCAACTCTAGCGGGACTTGCACTGTTTTTTACACAATACAAGCTGCCGGTGCTTATAGACGACCCCATAAGTATGATTGGAAGCCTGACTACGCCTCTTGCGATGATATATATCGGGGCATCCATGACCGAGGTGAAGTTCGGTCGAATGGTCGCCAACAAGCGGATTTATATGATTTCTTTTATAAGGCTGCTGGCAATACCGATGGTCATACTTTTGGCAATAAACGGATTTGTGGAAAATGAAATGATAAGGGGAGTGCCTGTGGTTATACACGCCATGCCTGTGGCTACTCTCTGCACTATATTTGCCAAAGAATACAACAATAACGTAGACCTTGCTTCGTCCGGGGTCTTTATGACGACCTTGCTGTCGATGGTTACCATACCTTTGATTGTAACCGCACTACTGATGGTATGAGGTCGAATACAGGAGGACATTTTAAGCTATGAATTTTTATAACGTATTTTTATCCATATTCACCTTGTTTGCAATAGGAATAACAGGGTACGTTACAAGAAAGATAAATCTTATTGGGAAGGAAATGGCGGACAACATTCCCAAGTTCATCACCCACGTCACCATGCCCGCTTTAATAATTTCCTCCATGCAGCTTCCGTTTTCGTGGGACAGGCTTGGAGACGTAGGAGGGATACTTTTAATTGCTATTCCTGCCTATGGGCTGCAGTTTTTAGTCGCCGGCATAATACCTTGGATATTGGGAGTGCGAAAAAGCTGGGACAAGGGCGTATACCAGTTCATGATGATATTTTCAAATGCCGCATTCATGGGATTTCCGGTATTGATATCCATATTCGGGCAGGAGTCTATATTTTATGCCGCATTGTTCAATTTGCCATTTAATGCCCTGGTATTTACAGTGGGCGTTTATCTCATGGAAAAGGGAAAGAGCAAATTCAAGCTTAAAAGCCTATTATCGCCGGCCTTGGTGGGAACTGTGATAGGATTTATGCTATTCATATTTTCTGTGGAAATTCCAGAGATAGCATTAAAGCCCCTTAGCATGGTGGGAGATCTTACCACTCCATTATCTATGATATTTATAGGTTCATCTTTGGCGACGGTTAATTTTAAAAATATATTTTCAAACAGGAATCTTTATATCGTGAGCCTTTTCAGGTTGGTGATCATGCCTGTAGTGCTTTTGTTTGCGCTGAAAAACCATGTTTCAAACGAACTGCTCTTAGGGATTCCCGTAATCATAACAGCAATGCCTGTGGCGGCTCTATGTGCCATATTGGCAAAAACCTATGAAAACAACGTGGATCTAGCTTCTGAGGGTACTTTTATGACTACGTTTTTTTCGCTTTTTACCATACCTTTGGTCGTATGGATATTTACCTTGGTGGTGTAGAGGAGGCTTATAGATGAAGATAGGAATAATAGGAGCCATGGAATCAGAAATTGTAATGCTCAAGGAAAAAATGAAAATCGAAACAAAAAGGACAGTGGCTAGCTTGGAGTTTTACGAAGGAACACTCCACGAGAGATCTATCGTGCTTGTGAAATCCGGAATCGGCAAAGTAAATGCGGCTATGTGCGCGCAGATATTGATTGATATATTTAGTGTAGAGGCAATTATAAACAGCGGAGTAGCGGGGGCGCTGCATCCGGACCTTGAAGTAGGAGATATAGTAATTGCAACGGAAGTCATGCAGCATGATATAGATGCATCGATCTTTGGAGATCCAAGAGGGGTCATACCTGGAATGGATGTGAGCATATTTAAAACGGATAGAAGGTTTCTGGATGCATGTGACACTATAAAGGGGAGCTCTCGTCTTTACAAAGGGAGAATCCTTACAGGGGACCAGGCCATAGGAGACAGCGCTACAAAAGAATATTTGCGATCTGCTTTTAATGGTTGGTGCGTCGAAATGGAGGGAGGAGCCATAGCCCATGTCTGTCATTTGAATAAGATCCCTTTTATGGTGATAAGGGCAATATCAGATAAGGCCAATGAAGAGGTGGAGCTTGATTACAGTTCCTTCATGGCAGAATCTGCAAAAAAATCCTGTGTCATTTTGGAAAAAATGCTTTTAGCAATGTAAGTTGGAGGAAATAACATGGAATACCGGCCGACCTGGTGTGAAATAAATTTAGACAATTTAATAGAAAATTATAACAATATTCAAAAACACGTTGGAGAAAGCGTTGCTGTTATGCCTGTGGTCAAAGCTGATTCTTACGGTCATGGTGCTGTTGAATGTGCCAGAGCCCTTTGCGAAAACGGGGCAAAGATGTTGGGAGTTGCATTTGACGATGAGGGGATACAGCTTAGAAAGAGTGGAATAGACGTACCCATACTGATAATGGGATACACTCCAATAGACCATTTATACAAAATCCTCAAGTGGGGATTGATTCCCACGGTCTATCAAGTCGATTTTGCCAAGGAGCTTTCTATAAGAGCTGAAAAAAAAGTCAAAATCCATATAAAGCTGGATACGGGTATGGGCAGGTTGGGATTTAGGCAAGAAGAAAGCGTCAGCTCTATTATGGAGATTTCTCAAATGGAAAACATAGAAATAGAAGGCATATTTTCTCACTTTGCAGTTTCGGACGAGAAGGACAAAAGATATTCCTACCAGCAAATGCAAATATTCGATGAAACCGTGACAGAGCTTGAAAAAAGGGGTTTAAGGATTCCTTTAAAGCATATGGCAAACAGTGGAGGGATTATCGATCTGAAAGATAGCCATTACGACATGGTTCGCCCTGGAATCACTCTTTATGGAATGTATCCTTCGGATGAAGTTGACTGCGAAACAATGACTGTCAAGCCGGTAAAGGAGTTTTACACGCGGATATCCCACATCAAACACATCAACGCCGGAGATAGCGTTAGCTATGGTAGAAGATATGTTGCAGATAGCAGGAGGCTCATAGCCACGCTTCCGGTAGGTTATGCTGACGGTTACAGCAGATTATTGACGAATAAAGCCCAAGTGAAAATAGGAGAGCATAGGTACCCGATAATCGGAACTGTATGCATGGATCAGATAATAATCGATATAACGGGCTCAAAAGGAATTAAGGTTGGGGATAAGGTCTTGTTGTATGGCAAAGGCCTACCAATCGAAGAGATAGCAGATCACATGGGGACTATCAACTATGAAGTTAGCTGCATGACTAAGGAAAGGGTACCAAAGATGTATATTAAAAATGGTATGGTCTTTAAGGTTATAAACACAATTGTTGAACAGGAATAAGTAGGGCACATTTAATTTTATTAGACTGATAATATAAGAATCATACAGTGATATTTTATGCGACAACCTGGTGATTAGGCTAGGTTGTTTGTTTTGTGTGTGGCAGTATAGGGTCGTATTTGTTATATTTAAGTCTTGAAAGACCAAAAAAACCTTGAGAATACAGGACATTGTATACAATGTCAGACTGAGAAAGGAATTTCAGGCTCTATAGAAATATATGTCAAAAAAATAACGTTTTGAGCAAAAGTTTAAAGTTGAGTACGTTTACAAAGTGTTATACTATATCCGTTGAGAATTTTGTATGGTATAATGACGTTGGATTTTGGATAAAGGGGAGCTTGCAATGATGAGTAGATTCAAATCCGTTAAAAGTGAAGTTAAAGATTATATAGGAATAACTTTTGGTACTATGATAATGGCGTTTGGGTTCAACTCTTTGAGTATACCAAATAAGATAGCTCCCGGAGGATTCAGTGGTCTGGCCACGGTATTGTATCACGTGACAGGTTACCCTGTCGGATTAGTTACCTTGGTATTTACCATCCCCCTGTTCTTTATAGCTTTTAGAATTTTAGGTGGAAGGTTTGGCGTCAAGACCTTTTTCGGGACAGTGCTTTTTTCAATCAACGTAGACGTAGTAATGCGTACTCCTGTATTTACCAATGACATATTTCTCGCATCTGTTTTTGGAGGAGTCGTTTTAGGACTGGGAATAGGCGTTGTATTCAAATTTGGAGGAACTACGGGCGGTACTGATTTACTTGCATCCATAATGCATAAGTATTTCAGGGGGATATCCGTAGGAACCTGGCTGATGCTCATCGACTTCATGGTGGTGATAACGGCTGGAGTTGCCTTTAAGAATATGGAAATATCACTTTATTCCACGCTGACGCTATACTTGTCGATGAAGATGATAGATTTGATTCAGGAAGGTATCAGCTATGCGAAGGCGTTCTATATAATAAGCCGAAATTCCGATGAA
Source organism: uncultured Eubacteriaceae bacterium (assembly GCA_964582705.1). Classification (GTDB taxonomy): domain Bacteria; phylum Bacillota; class Clostridia; order Eubacteriales; family Alkalibacteraceae; genus Alkalibacter. The sequence continues at coordinate 10,677 of CAZOTE010000024.1, forward strand.
ATCGGTAAAGCTATCATAGCTGAGCTTGATAGAGGCGTGACCATGCTTAGTGGCCGGGGAGGATATACCGGTGAAGACAAAGAAGTAGTGTTTTGTATTGTCCACCGAGCCCAGGTGTTTCAGATGAAAGATATTGTTAAGAAAATAGATCCAAATGCATTTGTCATTTTGGCCGATGTCTATGAAGTTTTAGGCGAAGGCTTTAAAAAAATAGAAAACTAACAGGAGGTATGAAAATGGCTGATTTAAAGGTTGTTGCCAATAACATCAGGCAAAGCATTATCAAGCAGATTTCCAATGCAAAATCCGGTCATCCGGGAGGATCGTTGTCAGGGGTGGAAATTATGTCCCTGCTATACTTTGAGGTAATGAACAATGACCCCAAAGATCCTAAAAATCCTGACAGAGACAGATTTGTCATGTCGAAAGGACACGCTTCACCATTATTGTATGCAACATTGGCGGAGAGAGGGTACTTCGACAAAGACGAGTTGATGACATTTAGAAAAATAAACAGCAAGCTACAAGGACATCCTGACATGAAAGGTGTGCCCGGGGTAGACATGAGTACCGGTTCTTTGGGACAAGGTTTGTCTGCTGCAATCGGCATGGCTATGGCTGCAAGACTTGATAAAAAAGACTACAAGGTTTACGCTTTGGTAGGTGATGGAGAGCTTCAGGAAGGCATGATCTGGGAAGCTGTTATGGCTGCAGGACATTATTACGTAGATAACCTGGTTGCCTTTGTTGACTATAATGGTTTGCAAATCGACGGAAAAATCTGCGATGTAATGGGACCTGAGCCTATAGACAAGAAATTTGAAGCTTTCAACTGGAACGTTGTAATGGTTGAAGATGGCCATGACGTAGATGAGCTTAGAGAAGCTTTAAAGAAAACAGCATTTGGCAAACCGACTGCAATAATATGCAAAACCGTAAAAGGAAAAGGCGTATCATTTATGGAAGACCAGGCAGGCTGGCACGGTTCTGCTCCTAATGCAGACCAAACAGCGCAAGCGTTAAAAGAATTAGAAGAGTTGGGAGGTACACTGTAATGGCGGATATGATAGCAACTAGAGCAGCCTATGGAAACACACTTGCTGAATTGGGCAAGGAAAATGAAAATATAGTTGTACTGGATGCGGACCTTTCCAAATCTACAAATACAGCGACTTTTGGAAAAGAATTTCCTAAAAGACACTTCAACTGCGGAATTGCTGAACAGAACATGATGGGAATAGCTGCAGGGTTTGCTGCGACAGGAAAGATTCCATTCGCATCGACTTTTGCGATGTTCGGAGCTGGAAGAGCTTTCGAAGTTATTAGAAACTCTATAGCATATCCAAAACTAAATGTTAAAATAGCTTTGACTCACTCAGGACTTACTGTGGGAGAAGACGGAGCAACTCACCAGTCTGTGGAAGATCTTTCTTTGATGAGATCAATTCCGAACATGGTCGTGCTTTGCCCGGCAGATGGTGTCGAGACTAAAAAAATGGTGGAAGCTGCCGCAGCGTACAATGGACCTGTGTACTTAAGACTTGGCAGACCAAATCTTCCTATTCTGTTTGATGAGAGCTATGAGTTTGAAATCGGAAAAGCTGCACAGCTTAAAGAAGGAAGCGACGTAACTATTATTGCTACAGGCATAATGACTTCAACTGCGATTGAAGCTCAAAAAACTCTTGAAGCAGAAGGCATTTCAGCTAGAGTATTAAACATGGGCACGATCAAGCCTCTTGACGAAGAAGCTGTAGTCAAAGCAGCTAAGGACACTAAAGCTATCGTCACAGCGGAAGAGCATAGCATAATCGGAGGACTCGGTTCTGCAGTAGCAGAAGTGCTTGTTAAAAAAGAATACGCGCCACTTGAGATGGTGGGCATAAACGATACTTTCGGAGAGTCTGGAACGCCAGATGAACTCTTGGAAAAGTATGGACTTACTGCTAAAGACATCGTGGCAGCTGCCAAAAAGGCAATCGCAAGAAAATAAATTGAAATGAAGCCCCGGGAAAACTCCTGGGGCTTTAACTATTTGATTTAAGTATTCTCCAAATAGTGCTTCTACTGACGCCGAGTCTTTCTGCAGCTTTTATCTGATTCATCCCATCTTCCTGAAGAATCTGCTGGATAATATCATAATTTATCTCCTCAAGACTTTGTTCGATGTTAATCATGGCTGTACCGGGAACATTATGTAAAGGTCGCATCAGTTTTTCTTTCTTTAATGTTTTTATTACGTCGTCTTCCTTAATATAAGGAGATGATGTGATAATTACAAGTTGACGAAGAATCCTCTTGAATTGCTCGTAGTTGTGCGGCCATGAATAATTTTTTAAATGCTCCATGGCTTTAGGATTTATTCCGACCACTTCTTTCCCGAGTGAAGCGTTAAGCTGATTCAGATAAAGAGTGGATATGTTTGGTATATCCACTGCCTTTTCCCTTAAAGGTGGCAAGGTAAGTATGACGCACATTAGTTTGTTGGTTAAAAAGCTGTAAAACTGGCTCTTCTCCAAGTCTGTGTTGTCTAGGGCAAAAGAGAAAATTAGCCTATTTTGCTCGTGGGGATTCGAATAAGACAATACATTGATGAGTTCCTTGGTGCGGAGCAGGCTTAAGTTGTTCGCATGCTTAAAGTATATTGTCACATCGACGCTATAAAGAGGTGAGTTGTCGCTGTTTATCAAATAGTCCCAGGACTTATCTTCCATATTCGTGCAATCTATTGTATAAAGATTGTTTTTTGAGTGTTTGCTGAATCTGTAAATCGCATGTGCAATCGTATCTTTCCCTGTTCCTGACTCTCCCAAGATGATGATGGGGTCGTCAGTAGTGCTGAACTCTTCAACTTGTTGTTTTACATCGCCTGTAAAACTGAGGCTACTTGCGTAACTTGAGGCATCGTCTCCGTTAAGGTCAATTTTTGATAAAACCCGGATGCTGTTGTCTTTGGCGACAACGGGATTAAAGTCTGTCTTTATATTAAAAGAATAATAAGTCTTATCGTCGAGGATGATGGTATGTAAATGTATCTTTGATATAAAGTCGTCAAATTTTCTTTCAAACAAATTTGTGTCTGAATGGATCAACTTAGAAGCATTTTTATTGATGAATTCAAGATAATCGGAGAATAAATCTTGATTATTTGTTGAAGTGTGCCATAGTTCATAGTTGTCATCAAGTATTATATTGTGGTCGTAAGAGTAATCGATAATTGCCTTATAAAGGTTCTGATTGTGTATTATACTGTTAAGGTTTTTAACCAGTCCTTTTGCTTGGTTGAAAGCCGATTCGATGCTGTCGATGCCAGAAGTAATCAATATTGCGTTTAGTCCTATTTCATCAGCGATCATATAACCGATAACATCAGACAAGATCATTCCATATCCTTTATCTTTAAGACCCAGCAGAGTCTGCTGGACATCGGTGGCATCGTCAAAAGTGAAGATATCGATGTCGTAATTGAGCAAATCACAAAGGGTTTGAGCGCTTTTGGTTATGCTGGGATACCCAGCGACGGCGAACTTGTCGTTGTAATTTTCGGCTAGCTTAATCGTCCGAAGAACATCGTAAACAGAGATTTCAATTTCGATGACAGGCTTATCTACGGATCTTCCAATCAGTTCTACAGTTCCGCCCCTTGATATGATCACATCATAGTCCTCTTGGTTTATGGAGTTGACTATGTCTAATCCTCCTTGCAGATTTCCTATGAAAACTGACAATTCAAGATCGGTTCTATTTTTAGCGACTGAAAGCATAGCTTCTTTCATGCCCTCGTATGGTGCTATGGCAAGTATCTTTGGGACGTGCATAAGTATCTTCCTTTCCATGTTTCAATTCAAGACTATTATATCACTATTAATATTAAAAACAATACTAAAAATCAAAAAACGTTTCAAATTGAAACCTTATATTTGATGAACTGTGTTGATTTATTCGTTTACAATGAGGTATTATTTATCCAAGAAAGCAAAACGGATAAAATGATTCAATATAAAACAAATGGATGGAGGAGTAAGATGGATGTATTTGGATTAAGAACGCCTGGAAGCATATATGGTGGAGCAGGGTGTTTGAAAAAGATAAATGAAGTCATAGAAAAAGAGTCAGCTCATAAGATACTGGTTTTTACAGATAAAGGGATAGAACGATCTGGCTTGAGCAAAATGCTTACGGATATATTAGATGTACTAAGCATTGATTATAGAGTCATCGATTCTCTCATGGCGGAGCCTAGTTATAAAGATGTGGAAAGGGCCCTTGAATCAATAGGTGCAGAAGACTTTGATCTAATAATAGCGATAGGTGGAGGCAGTGTGATGGATGCTGCAAAGCTTGGCTCGGTTTTAATAAATGCTTCATATAAGATAACAGACTTGTTGCTTGATCCTCAGGTGGCCAGAAAAAGCATTAAGTCTGTCATGATACCGACTACCTGTGGAACGGGATCTGAAGCTACACCTAATGCGATAGTTCTGGTACCCGAGAAAGATGTTAAAATCGGTATAGTAAATGCTGAAATGATACCAGACTACGTTTTTCTAGACCCTGAAATGATAAAAAATCTTCCCTCTCATATCTTGGCGGGAACTGCAGTAGACGCATTGGCGCATGCTGTCGAATGCTACACTTCAAAGAAAGCTACAGCGTTTAGCGATCTGTATGCTCTTGCTTCAGCCAAGATGATTTTTCAAAATATTAGAGAAGCTTATGTAGATCCGACAAACCTTGTAGCTAAAAGCAATTTGCTGATAGCTGCCTACTATGGTGGAGTCGCGATAACCGGAAGCGGAACAACAGCGGTGCATGCCCTCTCATATCCTTTAGGAGGAAAATATCATATACCTCATGGAGTATCAAATGCGATTTTACTACCTCACGTTATGGAGTTCAACAAACCTTCCTGTAGCGGTAGATTGGCAGAAATATGCGATGCCATAAACCCAGGATTTGAAGCAAAATCTAAGGATGAAAAAGCAGAACATATTATAGAAGAGTTGTTGGATGTTGTAAAAGTTACACAAATACCTACCAATCTTAAAGAGTTCGGAGTCGAAATGGATCAGCTTGAAAACCTTGTGGGATCTGCTAGCCAAGTGACAAGGCTGCTTGTGAATAATCCACGAGAGATGAAAAAAGATGATATTAGAAATATATACTTAAAAATAATGAAAGAATAGGGTGATGAAATGAAAAAACCAATAATCGGTATAACTATGGGAGATCCAGTTAGTATAGGCCCGGAAATAACTGTTAAGACATTAAAAGAAAAAGAAATCTATGATAGATGTAACCCGGTAGTAGTAGGGGATGCAAAGGTTATGGATAAAGCCATTAAATTACTGAGACTAGAGAATCAAATTTCTGTAAATGCTATTAAAAAGATTTCTGACGCAGCGTTTGAACACGGAAAAATAGATGTGTACGACCTAAATATTGTTGATATGGAGAAATTTGAATACGGTAAAGTATCGGCGATGGCAGGAGAAACGGCATTTAGATGTGTCGAAAAAGTTATAGAGCTGGCTATGAATGATGAAGTTGACGCTACAGTTACAAATGCCCTTAACAAAGAGGCAATCAACATGGCGGGGCATAACTATGCTGGTCATACAGAAATTTACGCTGAGTTTACAGGTACTAAAAAATACACAATGATGCTAGCCCACGATGATTTGAGGGTAGTTCATGTTTCGACACATGTGTCATTGAGAGAAGCGTGTGATAGGGTTAAAAAAGATAGAGTACTTGAAGTTATAAAGATAGCTAGTGAGGCGTGCATAAATCTAGGGATTGATAATCCTAAAGTTGGAGTCGCAGGGTTAAACCCACATAGCGGTGAAAATGGTCTGTTTGGATATGAAGAAATCAGAGAGATTACTCCTGCGATAGAAGAAGCAAAAAAAATGGGCATAAGTGTAGAAGGACCTGTGCCAGCGGATACCATATTCTCAAAAGCAAGAGGCGGATGGTACGATGTTGTGGTAGCAATGTACCACGATCAAGGACATATACCTTTAAAGTTACTAGGGTTTGAATATGACAAGCAAAAACAAGAATGGAAAGCGGTTGAAGGTGTTAACATAACGATAGGATTACCTATCATCAGGACTTCTGTAGATCATGGAACGGCTTACGATAATGCCGGAAAAGGTGAAGCGAATAATCTGAGCCTTCTAAATGCCATAGACTATGCTATAGCACTTTCAAAAAACCGGAAATAATGGTGGAGCAATGATAAAGTTGCTTATACTAGCTGATGATCTCACAGGCTCTCTTGATACAGGAGTTCAATTTGCAAACTGTGGAATTGAAACAAAAATTATTACAGATTCAAACTATGATTTTAAGAAGGTGCCAGATAATGTAGAAGTTTTAGTTATAGACACCGAAACAAGACCGCTTGATAGCAATGAAGCATATGATATAATATTCAAACTTATAAAAAGAGCATTAAATTGTGGAATAAAAACAATATATAAAAAAACCGATTCAGCTCTTAGGGGGAATGTTGGTAGCGAATTAGCTGCAGTTGCCGATGCTGCGGAAAAAAACCTAGTCTTCGCTCCAGCGTTCCCGGAAATCGGGAGAATAACTTTAAAAGGAAGCCATTATGTGGAGAATCAACTTGTTCACGAGAGCATTTTTGGCAAAGATCCTTTTGAACCAGTAAAAAATTCTTATGTGCCAGATATTATATCTGAACAAAGTGATATCGATGTGAAGATTGCAAATGTCAATCAATACTCAGATGTATGCGATAACTCGCGGAAAAAAATTATTGTATTTGACGCAACCCGAGACGATGATTTGGAAAAACTATCCCAAAGAATTTCTTTTGGAGATAAGGTTAATTTGTTGGCCGGATGCGCATCATTCGCAAACCACATAAAAAACCGTATAGAATTCTTGCGAAACAATCCGAAAGATATTGATAAATCGAAAAAATGCATCGTAATTTGCGGGAGTTTAAACCCTATAACAAGCAAGCAGATTGACTATGCGGCTGAAAAAGGTTTTGTAAGAATCAATTTATCAGACAATCAGAAAAAAGAAAAAGACTATTTCAAATCTTCGAGAGGGAGAGATTGCTTAAATGAAATAATAGACACATGTACTGAAAACGATTATGTAATCGTTGAAACATTAGATATTGATAATAATAACAAGGACAGAATCGTAGAAGAAAGAAGAAATATCTCTGCAGACAATTCGAGACAGGTGATATCAGATAATCTGGGAGACATCATTATCGGGTTGATTCAAAAAGATATCAATGCGACGTATATTGTAACGGGAGGAGATACTCTTATGGGATTTGTTAGGAGGGCAGGAAATCCAGAGCTTTGTCCCATAAGAGAAATAGAGCAAGGAGCGGTGGTGTCTCGCACAGAGCTGGGAGACAAAAAAGTTCAGCTAATATCAAAATCCGGTGGATTCGGTGAAGAGGATACGCTCGTAAAAATAGCAAAAAAAGTTTCTGATTGGAGTGATGTTGATGAAATATATTATGACTCAAGCGGTTTGTGAAGAAGGATTGGCAGAGCTAGGCAATGATGTGGATGTATATATTGCGAATAATCAAGATCCTAATAATTATTTGGACGAAATGAAAGATGCTGATGCTCTAATAGTACGAATAGCTAAGTGCGACAGAAATGCAATTGAAGCATCCAAAGAATTAAAAGTTATTGGAAGAACGGGGGTGGGGTTCGACAGCGTTGACGTAAAGGCGGCGACTGAAAGAGGTATTCCGGTAGTAATAACCCCTGGCGCTAATACGAACGCTGTAGCCGAACACGCAGTAGCCTTAATGTTTGCCATCTCAAAAAACCTATACGAAGGGCAGATGGAAATATATAACGGAAATTTTGATGAAGTTAGAGGACTAAAGAAGGCATTTGAATTAAAAGGCAAAAAAATAGGGTTTATAGGTATGGGGGCTATTGGCAAAGAGACACAAATTTTTTGCAAGGCAATTGGTATGAAGACGGCTGGCTACGACCCATTTATGTTGGAAGAAGAATTTAAAGAGATAGAGTGTGAGCAGTATGATGATTATCAAAAATTGCTAAGTGATTGTGATATAATCTCGATACATGTGCCTTTAATCAAAGAAACTAAAAATATGATATCAATGGAACAGCTAAAAAAGATGAAAAAAACGTCGGTAATAATCAATTGCTCGAGGGGTGGGGTGATAAATGAGATTGATCTGGCACAAGCTTTGAATGATGGTATAATCGCAGGTGCTGGGACTGATGTTTTTACAGAAGAACCACCTTCAAAAGACAACCCACTGCTTAATGCTAAAAATATTATATTAAGTCCCCACAGTGCAGCTCAAACTAGAGAGGCAGTTATAAATATGGCTGTAATGTGTGTTAAAGGTTGTCAAGAAGTTCTCAAAGGGAACCAATGGCCGTATGTAGCAGATCCTTCAGTATATGATCACCCTAGATGGAAGAAGCAAAATAGGTGAAGCTTGATGTTTTCGAAAGATCAAAAAACCGTTGAAGATTTACTGAAAGACATTGAAATACCCAGAATGATATTAGCAGAACAACAATTTGAAGAGGATTATGTTCAAGGGATAGAAGAGTATTTAAGGAATCTATTGCTTAAGCAAGATGAGAGAAGAATCAAACCAGGAATGAGAATAGCCATAACAGCGGGAAGTAGAGGGATAACAGACATAGCTGTTATTATTAGAGAAGTCGTATTATATGTGAAATCTAAAGGAGCAATTCCGGTTATTATACCAGCCATGGGGAGCCATGGTGGATCAACGAGTGATGGACAAAAAAATATACTCGAATCTTATGGAATAACAGAAGAAATGTGCGGTTGTAGAATACATTCTTCAATGGAAACGGTGCTTACAGGCAAGACTTTAGACGGGTTGCCGGTATTTATAGATAAATATGCATCAGAATCAGATGGCATCATAGTTATTGGGCGAATCAAGGCACATACGGCTTTTAAAGGAAAGTATGAGTCAGGTCTTTTGAAAATGTTGGCAGTCGGTTTGGGAAAGCAAAAGGGAGCAGACTCTATTCATGAAGCTGGTTTTGGTGAATTAGCTAAAAGATTGCCACAATATGCAAGAATTATAGTCGGATCGAATAATGTGCTTTTCGGATTGGGGATCATAGAGAATGCTTATGATAAGACATGTAGGATTGAAGTAATAAAAACAGAGGAACTATTTACAAAAGAAGCAGAAATGTTAGAATACGCAAAAAAAAGGATGGCACAATTATATATAAAAGAATGTGATGTTTTGGTAGTTTCTGAAATAGGCAAAAACTACTCAGGCAGCGGTATGGATCCTAATATAACAGGGACATGGTCTACTCCTTATGGATTCGGAGGCATTAAGAAACAGAAAACAGTGGTATTAGGTCTTTCCGATAAATCTCATGGAAACATTATAGGATTAGGAAAAGCAGATTTTTCTACTTATGACGTGATGGAAAAGATAAATCTAAATGAAACTTATGCAAATGCTTTGACCTCAACTGTGATTGAACCTTGCAAGATACCTATGATGTTAAAAAATGATGAAACAGCTATAAAGGCAGCTATTAAAACTTGCAATGGGATTGATAAGCGAAATATAAAAATAGTTTATATCAAGAATACGCTTGATTTAGAAAAAATAATGATTTCTGAAGCATTTACACGAGATATAAAAAATATTGTAGGGCTTAGGTTTTTAGGTGAACCGTTTAAGTTGAAATTTAACAACTGCGGTAGCCTGATCAATGGATTATGATATGGGGGGTTACTATGACATATAAAAGCAACTTGATCACAGGAATGATTCTGATGATAGTTTCAACTGCATACTATGCTTTGTCATTTCAAATTGAAGTCTTTGGAGGAAGTGGAGCAACGGCTCTCGATTCGAGATTTATGCCTAGAGTATGGAGCGCATTGTTATTTGTGCTTAGCATCATACTAATTATACGAAGTATGAAACAAAGGAAAAAGCATCTTTCAAAAGAGGATGTGAATATAAAAAGAAAGAGAAGCTTTATGACGATATTAAAAGAAAATAGAGAAGTAGCAATGACTTTTATAGCCTTGGCAATTTATATAGTTGGGTTGCAACGGGTAGGTTTTCTAATAATGTCTGTATTATATCTGTTTTTTCAGATATTAATTTTAACAAATAAAGAGAAAAGAAATTTATTGCTTGCTGGAATAGTATCCATTGTATTTGCGGTAGGAATAAATTATATCTTTGTGGTGTGGTTGAGAGTTATGTTGCCTAGAGGGATAATAGGGTTTTAAGGAGGGGAATAAATGATTTTAGAAGGATTTGCTTCTGTTTTTCTTGATCCTGTTGTGTTAGCTTTGATAGCAGTGGCTGTCGCGATTGGAATAATTTTTGGATCCATACCGGGATTAACAGCAACCATGGCGATTGTAATGTTTTTGCCGGTAACTTATAGGATGACGCCTATTCAAGGGATATCGACTTTGGTAGCGTTGTATATTGGAGGGATATCAGGAGGCTTGGTGTCTGCAATATTATTAAATATTCCAGGGACACCATCATCAGTTGCGACTTGTTTTGACGGAAGACCAATGGCAGAGAATGGAGAAGCAGGGAAAGCATTGGGTACTGCTGTGGTTTTTTCCTTTGTAGGTTCTTTGGTAGGGATTGCGCTATTGATGTTTATCTCTCCGATGTTAGCAAGTATCGCAATAAAATTTGGAGCTTACGAATATACAGCACTTGCAGTAATGGCATTATCATTAGTAGTGGCATTGACTGGAAGAGATATGACCAAAGGATTTGTAAGTGCTATATTAGGGGCAATGCTGGCGACAGTCGGACTAGCGCCGATTGATTCAAAAGCTAGGTATACGTTTGGTTTAGTTGATTTAACCGCAGGTTTTAAATTGCTTGTATTATTAATAGGGTTGTTTGCTATAACTGAGATTATAAAATATGCTGAAAGCGTTAGAAAAGAAAAAAAGCTACAAATAAGTAATCAGAACACAGAAATAAAGGGTTTTGGGTTTAGCTTTAAAGAATTTATTGGACAACTTCCAAATAGCATACGTTCGGCTTTGCTTGGAGTGGGCATTGGAATATTGCCTGGGATAGGTGGAGCTATTTCCGGAACGGTTGCTTATACCGTTGCCAAAAATACATCTAAATATCCAGAGAAATTTGGTACGGGCATAATGGATGGAGTAGTAGCGTCCGAGTCTGCAAACAATGGAACGATAGGTGGAGCAATGATACCGCTACTATCCTTGGGAATACCAGGAGATGCAGCTACGGCTATGCTTCTTGGAGGATTGATGGTTCATAATGTTGCGCCAGGACCTTTGATTTTTGATAAAAGCGGAAGCATTGTTTACGCAATCTTTTTTGCAATGATACTGGCTTCATTGGCGATGTTGGTTTTTGAATTATTTGGAATGAAGCAAATAATAAAGGTATTAAAAATTCCAAGTAATTATTTGTTGCCGGTGATTGTAGTGTTAACAGTTGTTGGTGCGATTGGCGACAGTAATCGAATATTTGATGTATGGGGCGTTCTTCTATTCGGATTGATGGGTTATGGAATGATAAAAGCAGGAATACCAACGATACCGATGATATTGGGTTTCATATTAGGACCTATGTTTGAGAGCAATGTGCGAAAGATGTCACAATTAATGAATACAGATTCGTTAATTAATCACCCTATCGCCATAGTTTTTTACATAATAACAGTATTGGTTGTAATATTATCTGTTAGAGGAAACATAAAGGAAGCTAAAATGTATGAAAAAATGAAAACGCTATAAGATGGCATTTGATAATTTGTTAACAATCTTGATTGTAGGGGCAATTGAGATAAAAAATATTAAGAGGTGATTGTAATGAAAAAGTTGATAAGCATGTTGTTAGTATTGTGTATATTGATGTTGTTGTTTGCAGGGTGTAGCGGTGATAGCTCAGGGAATGATTCTGGTAGCGAAGATTGGCCGAACAAGCCATTAACATTTATTGTTACACATGGTGCTGGTGGGGATACAGATTATAATGCGCGTTTAATGTCTAGAATGTTAGAGGATGAGTTGGGGGTTGCGGTAGCTGTTAACAACGTAACTGGAAGCAATGGTGCCATCGCTTTGACTCAGTATAAGGATGAAAATCCAGACGGTTATACATTTGTTTTTACTAACACGGCAGCGCTTACAGGAAACGAGGCTACTGGAATATCTGACTTTGGCTTTGATGCGTTTGAGCCAGTATCAGTTTATGGTAGACAGTCAGGAGAAAATATTATTGTTCCTGCAGATTCCCCATATGAAAATTTGGATCAACTAATAGAAGCAAGCAAAGCTAATCCAGGATCTATACGATTTGGTGTTTCTACAGGCGGAGGAGTTTACATCGCAAGCGTTATTTTAGAACAAGCGGGAGGTTCTAAGTTTCAAGTTATCGAATCAGGAGATGCAGCCGAAAGAGTTACATCTTTGTTGGGAGGGCATGTAGATGCCACTATCGCGCCATACTCGACAGTAAAAGAGTATATAGAAAATGGTGACGTTAAAGCATTGTCAACATTGTTGGAAGAACCGCCAACTTTAATACCAGACATACCTTCAGCATCAGAAACACTAGAAGAGCTTAAACTTAATACATACTATGTTGCACTAGCACCAAAAGGAACAGATTCTGAAATAGTCGAGAAATTAAATGATGCTATATTAAAAATAGTAAATGAAAATCAAGAATACTCTGAAGAAGTAGAGAGATACAATCTTCAAGCACCTTGGGCATTAAGCGTTTCAGATTCAATTGAAGAGTTAAGTCAGCAAAGAGACAGATTTATGCGTTATTCAGAGTTCTTAAGATAACAGAACAAGTTGCTATAATTCCCCTTATACAGTGACTGAGTTATGTTTAGAAAATTATTGCTAGGAGATGTAATATGATAGAAATTAAAGGGATAATACCACCGATTATAACGCCGATGTATGAAGACGAAAGCATCAACTATAATGAATTGAGGAATCAAATCAACCGACAAATTGATGCAGGTGTACATGGGATATTTGTTTTTGGTACAAACGGAGAGAGTTACATATTAAACGATGAAGAGAAGAAAGAGATTTTAAGAGTAACAATAGAAGAAGTTGGAGGAAGAGTTCCGGTTTATGCGGGAACAGGTGTTCCAGGCACAAAAGATACTATTAGAATGTCAAAAATGGCAGAGAGATTAGGTGCAGATGTATTGTCAATTATTTGTCCTTACTTTGCAGCAGCTTCTCAGAACGAGATAGTTGAGCATTATAAGGAGATTTCAAATGCAGTTGATTTACCGATAGTAATCTATAACATACCTGCAAGGGCGGGTACGAACATATCGCCTTCGAGCATTGCTGAGCTAGCTAAAGTAGATAATATTGTTGGCGCAAAGGATAGCAGCGGAAATTTTGACAATATGCTACAGTATATAGAGCTTACAAAAGATGAAGAGTTTGTAGTGCTTTCAGGAAATGACTCTCTTATCCTGTGGAATCTTTTGGCAGGAGGTGTTGGAGGGATCGCAGGATGTGCTAACATTTATCCTGAGACATTGACGGCAATTTATGAATCCTTTGTGAAAGGCAATCTTAAAGAATCCAAGGAATACCAAGATAGCTTAAGAAATATACGAAATAACTTCAAATATGGGAATCCAAATACGATAGTAAAAAAAGCAGTCAATCTTTTAGGATATGATGTGGGTCCTTGTAGGAAGCCGTTTAACAGATTGTCAGATGAAGCAGTTAAATCGATTCAAAGAACTTTAGATGAAGATATAAAGAGAGGATTAAAATAGCAGCAATAGTTAATTGCAAAATAATCTTAAGCCCTGAAGATAACAATATTTTCAGGGCATTTCTTTTTTTCATTACTTCTTTACTTTTATCCCTGGATAATGTAGAATATAACGGTTTGATTGTTGAATCGAGTAGTAATTAAAAGCATTTGAAGCAAGAATTCGTTGAAGGAATGTTAAATAAAATATATAATGATTACTATAGTGAGAAAAGCAAAATAATTTAAATATATCTGGAGGATAATTGATGAGTACAAAGTATGTATTTGTTACCGGCGGGGTTGTGTCCTCTCTGGGAAAAGGTATTACCGCGGCATCTTTGGGAAGGCTTTTAAAGGATAGAGGCATGAAAGTGGCAATCCAAAAATTTGACCCTTACATAAACTACGATCCGGGCACAATGAGCCCATACCAGCACGGAGAAGTATTTGTCACAGACGACGGTGCGGAGACTGATCTGGATTTAGGCCACTATGAAAGATTCATAGACACCAACCTGTCTCAAGATAGCAACGTAACCACCGGTAAGATATACTGGTCTGTAATCTCAAAAGAGAGAAGGGGAGACTACCTGGGAGGTACGGTTCAGGTTATTCCACATATCACAAATGAGATTAAAGAAAGTGTATTGCGGGTAGGGCAGAATGCATCTTCTGATGTAGTCATCACTGAAATCGGCGGAACAGTCGGAGATATAGAGAGTCTGCCTTTTCTTGAGGCGATAAGACAGCTGCAAAATGATTTGGGACATAAGAACGTGATATTCGTACACGTTACATTGCTTCCATATCTCAGCATGGCAGGAGAGCTTAAGACCAAGCCTACGCAGCACTCTGTTAAAGAGCTCAGAAGCCTGGGAATTCAGCCAGATGTAATCATTTTAAGATCGGAAAAGGATGTAAATGCATCCATAAAAGAAAAGATAAGCTTATTTTGTAATGTAGAATCAAAAGCTGTAATTCAAAATACCGATGCATCAGAACTATATGAAGTGCCTCTGCTTCTTGAAAAGGAAGGATTGGCTGAGTTGGTTTGCGAAAAACTGTCAATTACCTGCAATGCTCCGGATCTTTCAGATTGGACAGCAATGGTGGAAAAATCAAAAAACCTAAAAGGAAAAGTAAAAATCGCTTTGGTAGGCAAATATGTTGAGCTGCACGATGCATATCTTTCAGTAGCAGAGGCTTTGAAGCACGGTGGAATCGCAAATGACTGCGATGTTGAAATCAAGTGGGTTCATTCCGAGGATGTAACTGAAGACAATGCAGAAAAAATATTCAGCGACGTTAAGGGGATAATCATACCTGGCGGTTTTGGAGAGCGTGGGATAGAAGGGAAAATCGCTGCGGCGAGATACGCAAGGATTAAGAAGGTTCCATACCTAGGTCTTTGTCTGGGGCTTCAGATTGCGGTAATTGAGTTTGCTCGAAACGTAGCCGGGCTAAAGGGAGCAAACAGCGCTGA
>CAZOTE010000025.1:0-25787 GCA_964582705.1 uncultured Eubacteriaceae bacterium
AGGCCCTTATAGGGCTCAAAGAAAAACCACCCGTTTTACGGGTGGATAATTATTCACGATATAGGAAAAATCGGTATCCTTGATACCATACTCAACAAGCCGGGGAAACTTACCGCTGAGGAATTTGAGTTTATTAAAGAACACCCTTCCAAAGGAGTGCACATACTGGAAAATGTTACGTTTCTTAGGAAGGCCACAGAGATAATCGGAGCCCATCATGAATACCTTGATGGAACCGGATACCCTAGAGGGTTGGTAGGCGAAGAGATTCCTTACGAGTCTAAAATAATTACAGTCGTCGATATATTTGACGCGGTGACTACAGACAGACCCTACAGGCCGGCCATGAGTCATGAAGAGGCGATTGAGATTTTAAAAAACGAATCCGGGAAAAAACTTGATCCTTATTTGGTTGAGAAGTTTATTAAATTACATGACGAAGGTAGGTTGATTCAATGACAGTTGCATTGTTGTTCGCAGCGATTCTTATCGGGTATGTTAGAAGGGGAAAACTTTCAAATCTGGCAAATTTAAAAATTAGACTGATTCCGCTCATGGTGCTGGCATTTTTGCTTCAGGGATCAATATATGCAGGCTACGCCTATGGAGTAGAACAGATACAGGAATTTGACATATTGCTTCACTTTGTCAGCTACATACTGTTGTTTGCCGCATTGATGAGCAATTTCGACAACAAATGGTTCATCGTGATAACCTTGGGCGTGATAATGAATTTTGTGGTCATCTTCCTTAACGGCGGGAAAATGCCGGTATCTTTAGATGCAGCTGAGATTATTGGGATAAGCGACAGCCTTGAAGCCATGTTCTTAAGACGAGGTGGAACCCACCAGCCCTTGGTTGACGGTACTTTAGTCTGGTATCTGGCGGATATTTTGCCCTTGCCCCTTCCGGGAGCGCTGGCTATGTTCAGCAACATTTACAGCGTAGGAGACATATTCATTTACGGCGGAGCCATGGGGCTGATCCAAAGTGCCATGAAAAACGACCATGCGACGGTTTCTGAACTGGATCTTGAAGACCTGGATGAGGAAATGTTTAATAGGCCGGTGCCTGAAGAAGAATTGTTAAACGGATATTTTGACGAAGAATCCGATGCTAGAAGCAAAAAAATACAGGAAAAGCTGGAAAGAATCGAAGATGATACATTGGAACAGACTATGGTCTTGGGCAATGTGGATAATACTCGAAAAACAGAGATTCCGGTTGAAGACAAACCTCAGATATCTGTGGATGTCATAGAGAAGGAAGTTCAGGCCAAGGCTGAAACGGATGATGCAAAGTCAGTTAAACAGGATATACAGGAGCCGGAATCGTCATCTCCTGAAGAATACAGACTTGAGGACATATCGCCCCAGGACTACAAAGCCAGCGAGATGCTATATGCCTCAAAGCTAAAAGACGACGTCTTATACAATCAATTGCAGCAGGACCCTGAAAGCAAATACCATACCAAGCCACTCCATGAAACCAGGGTTATAGATCTAGAACCGTATCCAAACCTGCAAGCCGATCAGCAGGAGGCGAAAGAGCCTGTGGTTAATGAAGAAGCGCCGGCTGAAAAACCAGTGGAGGAAGTCACGGAGCAGACCTTCAAACCGGACGAGCCTTTAGACACAGTGCGTCAATTTATTATTGTGGACGGACGGATCGTAGAAAATCCAAACTACAATAAAAGACCTGGGTCAGTTGAAGAAGCGACTAAAGAAGTAATCGACGAGACTATCGAAGAATCGACTCAAGAATTGACCGACGAAACTAATTTAGAAGAGGTGTCTGAAGAAGCGGCAGAGGAGGTTCTTGAAGGAGCAGATGTAGAAGAAGCATCCAAAGAAGAGCCTGTTGCTATAAGCTTTGAGTATTCGGGGCCGGATGAAGACAGTAGGAAAGATATACCGGATGAAGAGCCTATTAGAGATGAGTCAGGGCACATTCTCCAGAGACTCTCAGATAGTGAGAGAGTCGATCTGATGAAGAAAATGAAGGAAAGAAAAGAAAGAGGATATAGCTTGGTTCAGGTTAAGGTTGGAGATAAGCAGATTAATTTTTGGAAAAAAGACTTGTAAAAATACAAGTCTTTTTATGATATAATTGATTCTGTATGAAAAATCTAGTGTGAAAAGCTCACATTTTGAAGAGGTGAAGAAAGTTGTCCATACTAAAAAAGATTTTTGGAGACTTAGACGATAAAGAAATTAAAAAAATGATGAAAACCGTAGAGAAAATTGAAGGGCTGGAGACTGAGGTGCAAGCCTTGAGCGACGAAGCCTTAAAGAATAAAACTCTTGAATTTAAAGAGAGGCTAAAGCAAGGGGAGACGGAAGACGATATCCTGGAGGAGGCCTTTGCGGTAGTCCGTGAAGCTGCATGGAGAAGCTTGGGGATGAAGCACTTTCCGGTTCAGCTATTAGGAGGGATGGTGCTGCATCAAGGAAGAATATCCGAGATGAAAACCG
This sequence comes from uncultured Eubacteriaceae bacterium, assembly GCA_964582705.1. Taxonomy (GTDB): domain Bacteria; phylum Bacillota; class Clostridia; order Eubacteriales; family Alkalibacteraceae; genus Alkalibacter. The sequence continues at coordinate 2,475 of CAZOTE010000025.1, forward strand.
GTGAAGGCAAGACATTGGTGGCAACTCTTCCTGCATACTTGAATGCCCTCAGAGGAGAAGGGGTTCACGTCGTTACGGTAAATGACTATCTCGCAAGAAGAGACAGCGAGACTATGGGCAAGGTTTATAATTTTCTGGGATTGAGCGTAGGACTGGTAGTACACGGTTTGAATTTCGATGAGAAGCAGGCAGCGTACAATTCAGACATTACATATGGCACAAACAATGAATACGGGTTTGACTACCTTAGAGACAATATGGTCATAAGGATGGAGCAAAGGGTACAGCGAAAGCTAAACTATGCGATTATAGATGAGGTCGACAGCATATTAATAGATGAGGCCAGGACGCCACTAATAATATCCGGAAGCGGAGATAAAAGCACGAAGCTCTACAGCCTAGTAAATAATTTTGTCAAGAAGCTCAAGCATGAGGTGGACTTTACCATTGATGAAAAAGCAAATACTGTAGTGCTCACTGACGAAGGCGGTCTGGTGAAAACAGAAAAGGCTTTTGGCATAGAAAACCTTGCCGATATGGAAAACATGGAGCTTGCCCACCATATCAACCAGGCTCTAAGAGCCAACTTTTTGATGAAAAGAGATAAGGATTACGTAGTAAACGACGGTCAGGTAATCATCGTAGACGAATTTACAGGAAGGCTTATGCCGGGAAGAAGATATAGCAACGGTCTTCACCAGGCAATTGAGGCCAAGGAAAACGTCAAGGTGGAAAGAGAATCAAAGACCCTTGCAACAATCACATTCCAAAACTATTTTAGGATGTACAACAAGCTATCGGGAATGACGGGTACGGCAAAGACAGAGGAAGAGGAATTTAAATCCATCTACAATATGGACGTTCTTGCCATACCCACCAACAAACCGATGATCAGAAACGATATGGTTGATTTGGTCTACAAGTCGGAAATGGGCAAATTCAGCGCAATCGCAGAGGAAATAAAATCCAGGCACCAGACGGGACAGCCCGTTCTCGTAGGAACGATATCCATAGAAAAGTCCGAAGTATTAAGCACGATGCTTAAAAAACAGGGAATACCTCATCAGGTGTTAAACGCAAAATATCATGAAAAAGAAGCGGAAATAATCAGCATGGCAGGTCAAAAAAATTCAGTGACGATTTCCACCAACATGGCCGGAAGAGGTACGGACATTGTACTGGGAGAAGGAGTTAAGGAGCTTGGAGGCCTTCATATCCTGGGAACCGAAAGACACGAATCTAGAAGGATAGACAACCAGCTCAGAGGACGTTCAGGCCGTCAGGGAGATGAGGGATCTTCACAGTTTTTCATATCCCTTGAAGATGAGCTGATGAGGCTCTTCGGCTCGGAGAGAATCATGGGGCTTGTGGACAATTTGGGTCTGCCGGAGGATATGCCTATTGAGAACAAAATGCTCAGCAAGGGAATAGAAAACGCCCAGAAAAAAGTGGAAGGGCGCAACTTTGATATAAGAAAGCACGTGCTTCAGTACGACAATGTCATGAACAAGCAAAGGGAGATAATATACTCTCAGCGCAAAACCGTTCTTGAAGGTGGAGATATCCACGATCAGGTCCTGAAGATGTACGAAGGATTGGTGGAGGAATCCATCACAATATATACAGGGTTTAGCGAATATTTTGAGGAGTGGGATCTTAACGGACTTTTTGAACATGGCAGAACGCTCTTCTCCGACGGGTTTCACATGGAAGTTCCCACAGAGGAGCTTACCAGGGATGAGTTAAAGGACCTGGTATATCAAAAGGGAATGTCAGTGCTTAATGCTAAAGAAGAAGAGGTTGGAAAAGAACGTTTCAGGGAGCTTGAAAGGGTAGTCCTTTTAAGGGTCGTAGACAGAAAGTGGATGGACCACATAGACGACATGGAACAGCTGAAGCAGGGAATAGGCTTAAGGGCATACGGACAGGTGGATCCTGTAGCGGCTTACACCAATGAAGGCTTTGACATGTTTGAAGAGATGACAAAAAACATTCAGGAAGACACGATTAAATACCTTTTTCACCTGGAAGTCCAAAAGCAACCGGTGGTTGAAGAAAAAAACAATGTTTTGGACAACGTGACGACCAACAAAGAAGATGCATCTAAAAGAGAGCCGGTAGTAAAAAAAGACAAGCCGGGAAGAAATGATCCTTGCCCTTGCGGCAGCGGGAAAAAATACAAGAAATGCTGTGGAAGAAACGAATAAATAGAGGTGATTGAAATGTTGGAATTGCAGGAATATACTAGGCAAATCAAAGAATTGAAGGGAAGATTAAAGGAAATCGGTGATTCACTTTGACTTGGCTGACGTTGAACTGAAATCACAGGAATTAAACGAAGAGGTCAATCAGGAAAACTTCTGGGACGACCAGGAAAAGGCTCAAAGCCTATTGAAAAAGCTCAACGACTTAAAAAACAAGCTTGCCAGGCATAATGAGCTTGAACTCAAAATTGAGGATGCCGAGGCATTGGTGGAGATGCTGGAGGAGGAAAGTGACGAAGAACTGGCAGATGAGCTTGCCGCTGTGGTTAAAGAGCTCTCACAGGAACTTGATGACTACAATCTAGAAGTATTGCTAAGCGGTGATTACGATGCAAACAGCGCGGTTCTTGCGATACACCCAGGTGCCGGTGGAACCGAGTCCCAAGATTGGGCCCAGATGCTTTTAAGGATGTACACCAGGTGGGCTGAAAAGCGAAACTACAAGGTAAAGACGCTGGAATTTCAGCCTGGCGACGAAGCTGGAATTAAAAGTGTCACTCTGGCAATAGAAGGACTCAATGCATATGGATATTTAAAAAGCGAAAAAGGCGTTCACCGGTTGGTTCGTATCTCGCCTTTTGACTCTTCAGGAAGAAGGCACACGTCATTTGCCTCAGTGGATATTTCCCCGGAAATAGAAGACGACAGTGTGGTGGATATAAATCAGGATGATTTGAAGATTGATACATACAGGGCTAGCGGCGCTGGAGGACAGCATGTAAACACCACGGACTCAGCCGTCAGAATAACCCACATGCCTACGGGAATAGTAGTCCAGTGCCAAAATGAAAGAAGCCAGCATAAGAACAAGGATACGGCCATGAAGATGCTTTATGGTAAGCTTATTGAGCTTAAGGAAAGAGAACACAAGGAAAGAATAGAAGACCTTAAGGGGGAATACGGCCAGATAGCTTGGGGAAACCAGATAAGAAGCTACGTGTTCCATCCATACAATATGATTAAGGATCACCGAACAAACGTGGAGGTGGGCAATATCCAAAGCGTGATGGACGGAGAAATCGAACCTTTTATCAACGAATATCTTAAGACAACAAAAAATTAAGCAGCGCATATTTAGATTGAGAGGCATATTATGAGCGTACAGATTATAAAAAGACTTGCAGATGAGTTTAAGATAAAATCATCACAGGTCAAGACCGTAGTGGAATTGGTAGATGAGGGAAATACGATACCATTTATCGCGAGATACCGAAAAGAAGCGACAGGCAACCTGGACGACGTCGTGTTGAGAGAGTTAAACGAAAGACTCTCTTATCTTCGAAACCTTGAAAAGAGAAAAGAAGAAGTCCTGAGACTTATAGAGGAACAGGGAAAGCTGACTGATGAGCTAAAAGTTTCTATAGAAAACGCGAAAGTTCTACAGGAAGTGGAGGATTTATATCTTCCCTATAAGCAAAAGAGAAAAACCAGAGCTTCCATTGCCAGGGATAAGGGCCTTGAGCCTTTGGCGGCTTTCATTCTGATGGCAAAGGACGACGATCAGGTAGACGTGAAATCCTCAGAATTCGTTGATCTGGAAATAGGTGTTAAGACTGGTTCAGAGGCGGTTGCAGGCGCCATGGATATCTTGGCAGAAGATGTATCCGACAATGCAAAATTCAGAAAGAAGATACGAGAGACTTACATGAGCGAAGGGATAGTTCAAACTTCCAAGGCCAAGACGGAAGACGAGAAGGCTGCGGATTTCGAAATGTATTTCAACTTTTCAGAAGCCGTGGCTAAAATCGCGAACCACAGGGTTTTGGCAATCAACAGAGGCGAAAAGAAAAAATACCTAAGCGTCAAGGTCCTATGTGATGAAGAAAAAATGGCTCAGTATCTAGAAAGAAATGTCGGACATCCAAAGGGTGAAAAATGCGGATATCTCAGGGAGGCAGTAAGAGATGGACTTAAAAGGCTGATCATGCCCTCGATAGAAAGAGAGGTCCGAAGCACCCTCACTGAAAAGGCCGATAAATCCGCCATAAAGGTATTTAGCGTAAACTTGAAGAAGTACCTGATGCAGCCCCCTGTTAGAGGAAAAACGGTGATGGGCTTTGACCCTGCATTCAGAACGGGATGCAAGATAACTGTAGTGGATCCCTACGGGGAGCTTTTAACATGGGAAACCATATACCCTACCGCGCCACAGAATAAAGTGACGGAAGCAAAAAAAGTTATTGTAGACATGATAAAAAAGCACGGAGTAGACATAATTGCCATAGGAAACGGCACGGCGAGCAGAGAGTCTGAAATCATAGTCGGAGATATGTTGAAGGAGTTTGGCTTAAAGACCGAGTTCATAGTGGTAAATGAAGCGGGAGCAAGCGTTTACTCAGCATCAGCCATAGGAAATGAGGAGTTTCCGGATCTCAACGTATCATTAAGGGGAGCGGTTTCTATTGCTAGAAGGCTTCAAGATCCCTTGGCGGAGCTTGTGAAAATAGACCCGAAGCATATCGGAGTAGGCCAGTATCAGCATGATGTAGACCAAAAGGAACTTGCCAAGGCCCTTGATGGTGTCATAGAGGATGCGGTAAACGCCGTTGGAGTAGACATTAATACTGCTTCTGCATATCTGCTGATGAATATATCCGGCCTTAACAAGACTACAGCGGGAAACATATTGGACTACCGTAGAGAAAACGGACCCTTTAAGGATAGAAAAGAGATACTTAAAGTCAAGAAGATAGGCGCAAAAGCCTTTGAACAATGTGCAGGATTTTTACGTATATCCGATGGGAAAAACCCACTAGACAACAGCGCCCTTCACCCGGAGTCTTACGATGCCGCAGAAAAAATCCTATCAGATATTGGCTGCAAGCTTGAAAAGTTTGCCGATGACCACAAAGAGATCTCTCAAAAGCTTGAAAAATTAGATGTGGAAAGCATGGCTAAAAAGCTTGATTTGGGGGTCATAACTTTAGAGGAGATAATAAAAGAGCTTAAAAAGCCAGGGCGGGATCCACGGGAAGGCTTCCAAAAACCGGTGTTTAAATCCGAAGTCATGGACATAACCCATCTCAAGCCGGGGATGGTTTTAAGCGGCACAGTCAGAAACGTCATCGATTTTGGTGTTTTTGTGGACATAGGAGTCCATCAGGACGGTCTCGTCCACATATCCCAGCTAAGCGACAGCTACGTTAAAAATCCTATGGACGTGGTTTCAGTGGGAGACATAGTTTCAGTAAGAGTCATGGATGTGGATTTAAAGCGAAATAGAATATCCCTGAGCATGCGAAAGGGTTGAAACGAGGAGAGGATTAATAATGAATAGAGTTTTTGACAGGACTTTTCTTCAATACCAATTGGCAGCACTGAGACACAACAAATACAAAAAGAACGTGTTTTTCCCTAATATACTGTTGTTGTTGGCTGCGGTTTATTTTTACGACAGGCCGATTTTTGCGGCCGGATTCGTAGCGTTGGCTGCCGGTGTAATAGCCTATGGGCATTTCAGATTTAGAAAAGAGGCCAATGCGTCGGAGGAAAAATTCGACTTGTTTTTGGGCAAGCGCTTTAACGATTACGACAAGCAGATGAAAAAGAAAAAGGACACCAGCTTTATCGTACAAAGATATGCCATCGGAGTTGAAATAGGTAAAGTCGGGGTCGATGAGGCGATAGAAAAGATAACTGAAGGGATGAAAGAAGATCCACAGTCCAAGAGGTACGTCTACAACTATCTCTTAAGCCTTCATATTTTAAAATATGGGGATGAAACCAAAAAAATTCCGGGAGAGTACATCGAATACCTGGATAAAGCCTATAAAACGGAGCAGAACATAAACATATTGACGGAAGCTATAAAAAATGCGATCTGGCTGAAGGACTACAGCAAAGCCATCAAACTGTCCGAGAAGGCTGAAACTGAGCTGAAGAACATCAAAAAGATCAGAAACCCTGCCTTCAACGCCATATACAGAACCACTATTATTTCGGTTCCCTATTACAAAGGAGTCGCCCACAAAAATACAAATAACGGCAAGAAGGCAAGGGAAAGCTTCGACCTAGCTCTAAAGAATTGCAAGGCAGATAAGCTTAAGATGAAAATACTCGAGATGAAAAATTAAGAGAGTTGGACGTCGATGAAAGTTTTTTTCAATGAGTTGACAAAACAAGGAGGATAATATGCAAAACAGCAAGACAAAATTTTTAACCAGGGTAGGGGTGCTAAGCACGATTGCTTTTGCACTGATGTACCTGGAATTTTCAGTACCTTTATTTCCGGCATTCCTGAAGTTTGACCTAAGCGACGTACCGGCTCTTTTAGGAGGATTTGCGCTAGGGCCTTTGGCCGGAACCGTAATTGAACTTATAAAGAACTTATTGTTTTTATTTATCAAAGGCACGACGACCGGAGGGGTTGGAGAGCTCGCCAATTTCGTCATAGGGACAGCTTGGGTAGTGCCTGCGGCGATTATATATAGAAAAAACAAGACGAAAAAAAACGCCATAAAGGCCTTGGTGGCAGGTGCGGTTTCCATGGTAGTGGCAGCTGCGTTGCTAAACTACTTTGTCATGCTCCCGCTATATGCAAAGATTATGCCTATCGAAGCTATTATAGCGATGGGATCCGCAGTAAACCCAAATATAGTCAGTTTTGAAACTCTTGTACTGTTTGGAATAACGCCATTTAATATCTTTAAGACTTCTATAGTGTCGGTAGTGACGGCATTGATGTATAAAAAAGTTTCGCCTGTTCTACACAAATAGAATAAATCTAATCGTAAGGCGTCCTGTTGGGCGTCTTATTCTCGTTTGAGCCTTATGACTACTATTAAGGAGCTTTTTTTGATATAATAAAATATCAATTATAATTTGGGGGTATCACATGAAAAGATTTAACTTTAATAACGATAGATACATTTTTTTTGACGGAGCAATGGGAACCCAGCTTCAAATGGAAGTTAAGGAGAATATCCTTCCGGAAGAAGTCAATATAAAATATCCTGACGTTCTGGAAATGATACATAAAAGATATGTAGATGCAGGTGCAGATGTAATAACTACCAATACATTCGGAGCCAATGAGTTTAAACTGGAGAAGGTGGGCCTTGCTCCCGAAGAAGTGATAAAAGCAGGTGTGATTTGCGCCAGAAAAGCGGCGGGGGAGAGAGCTGTTGCTTTGGATGTAGGTCCCTTGGGTAAGATGTTCGTGCCCATGGGCGATCTCACATTTGACTTGGCATATAAAGCCTTTGCCAGACAGATGATCGCAGGGGAAAAGGCAGGATGCGATCTGATAATAATAGAAACGATGACCGACCTTTATGAGATGAAGTGTGCCGTACTGGCAGCCAAGGAAAATACATCTCTTCCGGTGATATGCACCATGACATTTGAAGAAAATGGGAAGACCTTTATGGGTGCGGACTCTAAGTCGATGGTCGCCTTGTTGGAAGGAATGGGCGTGGATGCCCTGGGGGTAAACTGCTCATTGGGACCTGACAAGCTGATTGGCACAGTCGAAGAAATTCTTAAGAACTCCTCGATACCTGTAATAGTGCAGCCAAATGCAGGAATACCCGTTTACAAGGACGAGGAGACAACCTATGATATAACCAAGGAGCAGTTTGCAGATGCAATGGTAAAAATGGCGGACATGGGGGTTTTGATTCTGGGGGGATGCTGTGGGACTACTCCTGAGTACATTTCAAATCTCATTAAGGCTCTTGAAGGAAAAAAACCTATAAAACCGGCACCTAAAGATATTGCAGTCGCATGCTCCAGCAGGAAATGCGTATACTTGGAGGATAAAGTGGTCTCAATATCTGAAAACATGATTCCGCATGGAAATGAAAAGGTGACAAAGATACTTAGAAGCGGCAATTACAGAAAGCTGGTTTCAATTGCAAGAGAGATGAAAAACAAGGGAGCAGATATACTAAACATAAATACCAACCTCGAAGGAGTTGAAGAAAAAGCTGTTATGGTGGATGTGGTCAACGCCATTCAGCAAACCGTGGATATACCCTTGCAGATAGAGACTAAAGACGTGGACGTTTTAGAAGCGGCGCTAAGGACTTACAGCGGCAAAGCATTTATCAACTCTGTAGACGGCACGGAAAAGTCAATGAAGGAAGTTTTTCCTATCATGAAAAAGTATGGCGGCGTCGCTATAGCTCTTCTCATAGATGAAGAAGGGTTGGGAGAAACAGGAGAGAAAAGGCTTGAAATAGCTGCAAAAATATTAAGTGAAGCAAAAAAATACGGTCTAGGCAAAAAAGATTTTGTTTTTGATTGCCTGTCCCTGCCTGCTGCAACGAATCAGGAAAATCTGCTTGAAGCTCTTAAGGCAATCAGGCTTATTAAGGAAAACCTCGGGGGGAAAACCCTTATGGGGATAGGAAACGTGTCCTACAAGCTGCCTGAGAGAGGTCTGCTGAATAGGACATATCTTGCAATGGCTCTTGGAGCAGGTCTAGATGCATTTATCATGGACTTTAATGACGACGGAATGAAAGAAACGTTAAACGCCGCAGAAGTGATTTTGAATATCGATAAATCTGCAGAAAAATACATTGAAACTTATGCAAAAAAAGATGAAAACAGTTGATTTGAATGCTCTGTAACAACCGGGAGGAAGATATGGCTTGTTGTGAAATGAAATATTTGTCAAGATCTCCTCAGGAGACTTTGACCCTGGGGATTGAGATAGGAAAATTATTAACGGAGGGACAAGTAGTTTGCCTGGAAGGCGAAATGGGCGGGGGCAAGACCGCTTTGAGCCAGGCAATGCTAAGAGGTCTTGGCGTGGAAGGCTATATTACAAGTCCTACATACAGCATCGTCAATGAATATGAAGCTAAAGGCATGAAGCTTTACCACTTTGATATATACAGAGTGGAAAGCGCCGAAGAGCTATACGACATAGGCTTTGAAGAATATCTAAAGAATTCTATTGCTATAATTGAATGGCCTCAGATCATTAGAGAAGATTTAAAGGGGTCGGTATTGGACATAATTATTTTAAAGACAGCAAATGAAAATGAGCGGATCATCAGTTTGAAAGGTCCATGCCCCTTGATAGGGGAATTGAAGAAAAAACTTGGGGAGAAAGGAATAGACATATGATTATACTTGGAATAGACACTTCCACTGCCTCCACGTCTGTGGCTGTAAGCATTGACGGCGAAACCGTTTGTGAAATTACTGCAAATCACAGGCAGACCCACTCAGAGCAGCTGATGCACCTGGTGGATGAAGTCCTAAAGATGTCCTCCCTGACGCTTTCAGAAATTGACTGCTTTGCATGCGTAAATGGTCCCGGATCATTTACAGGACTTAGAATCGGGGCGGCCTCTGTCAAGGGAATGGCTCAATTTGAAGGCAAGTCCATAGTAGGAGTCTCCTTGCTTGAGGTACTGGCTTACGGAGCAGGAGCATTTCAAGGATTGATATGCCCCATGGTGGATGCCCAGAGAGATCAGGTTTATGCCGGTTTTTACAAATGGGAAGATGGCAGGCTTGAGTCTGTAAAAAAAGATATGGTGGCAGGAATAAAAGAAGCGACAAGCTTTGCCCTCTCTTTTGACCTTCCGGTGGCGTTTACCGGGGATGGGATAAAAAAGCTGGGTGAAATGCCGGAGCAAAAAGATGGAGACTTTACTATACTCAAGGCGCCTTACAGAATACCAAAGGCGGGAATGCTCTGTTATGCCGCTTGGGAAAAGGCTATGAAGAAAGAAAATATTTACACCTGGGAAGAATTTGAACCGGATTATTTTAGAAAATCCCAGGCTGAAATTCAAATGGATAAAAAGAGAGATGAAAAAAATGAGCAGGTATAAATTCATTCACACAGGAGATCTGCATTTAGGCTGTGGACTGAAAACATCAGGGCTCCCGGAAAGCGTCAGGGAGGATTTGAGAGTGGATGTATGGAAGGCTTTGGATGTGATAATAAACTACTGCAGAGACAAAAAGACAGATTTTTTGTTTATTGCAGGGGATCTTTTTGAACACGACCTTTTCAAGATGTCGGATCTTAAAATGTTGGCTTCGTATTTTAATTCCTTGAAAGACACAAAGATCTTTGTTTCACCGGGCAACCATGACGCTTTAGGTGGACTGATGTCATACCCGGCAGTGGACTGGCCGGAAAACACCCATATTTTCAGCGGTGAAAAGATTGAGGAAGTGAAAGTGGACGACTGGCTTTCTGTCTGGGGCTACGGATGGAAAGGCGAGTATTTAAAAGAGCTCCACCCCTTAATCGGTGCCATGCCTGATGTTTTCAGAACCAATGTGCTGATACTCCATGGAGATGCCATAGATTCTGAATCTCCCTATCTTCCGGTAAAAAATGATTTGGAGTATTTAAACAAGTTTGACTACGTTGCCATGGGGCACATTCATAAGCCGATACAGCAAAATCGTAAAATAAAATATAGCGGATCCCCATTGTCCTTAAGCTTTAAAGACGAAGGGAAAAGAGGCGTGATAAAAGGGGACTTGGCAAAGGGTGAAGTAACCACTGAGTTTTTACCCCTTGAGTTCAGGCAGTTTCATGTGGAATCCATTGAAATCCAGCCTGAGGAGGATTATATACAGATATGCGATAAGATAAAGAAGCTGTCGGTAAACAAGAACAGGGATCTATTTAGAATCACCTTGACGGGGATAATCAACGCCGATGTGGATCTGGACATGATCAGACAGGGCATAGTTGATAGTTTCTATCATGTGGAGCTTATTGATTCATCCATAAAAGATTACGATCTAGAGGGTCTTTATGCCCAAAATGAGAACAACATAATCGGAAGGTTCATTAAGGAAATGGCACTTTTGGATTTAAACGATATTACTAACAGGCAGGCACTGTACCACGGTTTAGAGGCACTGCTTCAGGAGAGACAGCCATGATAATAAAAGAACTTAATCTGACAGCTTTCGGCAAATTTAAAAACGAGAAGATACTCCTTGAAGATGGGATAAACCTAGTCTACGGAGGCAACGAAACTGGCAAGTCTACCTTGCACAAATTTATAGAGGGGATGCTATTTGGATTTTTCAAAGATTCCTGGTCAAGAAGACTATACAACGAAGATTACGACAAGTACATGCCCGTGGAAGGCAATGATTACAGGGGCAGCATGCTTTTGGAGGCTGAAGGGAAATCCATCAGGATAGAGAGGAATTTTCTTAAGGGCAAAGACGAATTGAAGGTTTATGACGAAGCTACAGGAGAGGATATAACGGGATTTTTCCATTATGAGCCCGCTACGAAGATGTACTACTTGCTGGACCCCGGAATTTTAAACCGGAATCTGTACAAAAACACCGTCAGCATCGCTCAGCTAAAGGCAAAAACCGATGAGGACCTCGCAGAGGAACTTAAGGAGAGGATATTAAACTACAGCCAGTCCGGGACGGATATTTCGGTGAACAAGGCGATTAAAAAATTGGAGAAGAAGCTTGAGCAAAATGGCACTGAAAGAAGAAAAGGGTCCCATCTTAACCTGATAGTGGAAAAAATAGAAGCACTTCAAAATGAATTTGATAAAGCTGAAAAGATACAAAAACGGATAATGGAACTTACGGATCAAAAAAAGGCATTGGTGTTGGAGGAAGAACAACAGAAAAATGAACTTGATAATCTAATCAACAGGCTTGAAAACCTTGAGGTGAAGAATATCTATCAGAAGTTCAACAATTACAAAAAACTAAGGGAAGAACAAGACTCCTTGGAGCTTGACTTAGAAAGCCACACGAACCAGTTCGTTTCCGAAGAGGATTTAAGGGAGATTTTATTGAACCACCAGGAAATGAACAGGCTCCGAGAAGACATTGAAGGCTCATATGAGTACCTGGCAAAAATCGAGTCAGAAATAGCAAGGCTCAAAGATGAATTTAACCTCCATGATGAAAACTTAATAAGCGAATCCTATCTTGAAGATAGGGACAGGTTGTTCGAGCTTAAGGAAGAAAAAATACATATAAGCCAAGATATCAAAAAAAGAGGTGTTAAGAGGCATAAAAACAATGCGGTAGGCTTAGCTTTCTCCGGGATTTGCGCCGGACTTTGTTTTTACGCAGGAAGCCTATACAGCAATATATACATGATGGGAGCAGGGGCATTCTTTGCATCTGTTGCCATGTATTTTCTCTTCAAGCTGTTGATGCTTAGAGGCAAGGGAATTGCCGGTTCTGAACTGGAAAATTTAAAGTCTAGAATCATAGAGATAGATGTGTCTGTAGAGGATATCTTGTCAAGATATGATGCGGTCAGCCTAAATGATCTTAAAGAAAAATGGGAGCAGATCAAATCTAAGCGTCTGCGCTACAGCGAAGAAATAGACAGGATAAAAATATTGACGGACAGATTGGCATACGTGGGAGAGAACATTAAAAATTTTGAGGAAACCTATATAGACAGGCAAAAGATGCACTCGGATAAGCTGGAAATTTACCAGGTCGAAAGTCTTGAAGAGCTATTGGCATCTTACGAGAAGCAAAAGAATATCAGAAAAAAGGCGCTTAGGCTGGAAGAGGTCATAAGGACCATGGATATGCTCATGGACAAAGAAGAGTACAAAAAGCTGGAAGACTTCTTTAGAGGAAAGGGTTTGCCTGAATCCTACAAGGAGGACCCTGAAAGCTTGAAGCTGCAGATTGCAAAGCTGAAGGACAAGATCGGACAAACCACCACGCTAAAGGATAAAGCCGAAGGGGAGATCCTGGCGCTGGAAAAGGATGTGCGCCTTCCGCAGATAATCAAAGAGGACATTGAGTACATGGAGGAACTGAAGGCTAGGAATACAAGCAAATCCCAATCCATAGCTTTGGCAATAAATAAAATAAATGAGGCGTCGAAGCAGATGCATTCAGAAATAGCTCCGGAGCTTAATAAAAATCTAGGTGAGCTAATGGAGAAAATCACGAAAAGATATAAAAGCTTCAAGGTGTCAAAAGACATCAATATAAGCGTGGAAGACCCGGTTTCCGGTATGCTTATGGAAGCTAGGCATCTGAGCATGGGAACAGTGGATCAGCTCTATTTCTCGCTTAGGATAGGAATGGCAAAGATACTCGGGATAGATGGATTCCCTTTGATTTTGGATGAATCCTTTCTGCAATACGACGACGAACGGTTGAAAAGGGCTTTGGAGATACTGGTAGAAGAAAGCGTAAATAGGCAGATAATCTTATTTACATCCCAGAACAGAGAAGGTGATGTCTTAAGGAAAACAAAATCTATATCCAATATAATTAATCTTAATGATCTGGAGGGATCGGCATGTTAAGCGAAAAAGCGAAAAAATACGTTGAAAGTGAATTTGCCTACGGAGAAGACCATAAGCTGTACCACTACAACTGTGCAGAAACGCTTTTAAACAGCTGTAATGAAGAATATTGTCTGGATCTTGACGCCAAGGCGCTGAAAATGATGGTTCCCTTTGGCGGAGGATTTTACTGCGAAAAAGCATGCGGCGTGCTCACCGGAGCATTGGCGGCGGCAGGAGTCATGTACGCACAGGACAAGCCAACAACCAACGAAAAGGTAAAAGCTTTCGCTCAAAAATGGGTAGAAGCCTTCGAAAAGGAATTTGGATCTACTGAATGCGTGGACGTCAAAAGAGACCACAAGCACGAGACGAAAAAATGCGGCCCTGTCATGATAAGGGGAGCGCAGCTTTTTGAGGAAGTAGTGAAAGAATTTGAAGATGAGTGGAAGGCAAAATAAATAGAGGGATGATTTAATGACAGAAAATAAAAAAACTGTGGTGGTGGGAATGTCGGGAGGAGTAGACTCCTCCGTGGCAGCATTGCTGCTTAAAGAACAAGGCTACAACGTCATCGGGATTTTCATGAAAAACTGGGAAGAGACTGAAGATGACGGAGCATGTACTGCAGAAGAAGATTATGAAGATGTTAGACGGGTATGCGACAAGCTTGAGATTCCTTATTATACGGTTAATTTCAGCAAAGAATACTGGGATAGGGTCTTTGCGTATTTTCTCGAGGAGTACAAGAGAGGAAGGACGCCAAATCCTGACATACTCTGTAATAAAGAAATAAAATTCAAAGCTTTTTTAGACTATGCCCTAAATGTGGCAGGCGCGGACTACCTGGCAACAGGACATTATGCAAAGATTCAAAAAAAAGATGGATATTGCAGGCTTCTTAAGTCAGAAGATAAAAATAAGGATCAAACATACTTTTTATGTCAGTTAAGTCAGCAACAGCTTTCAAAAGCCATGTTTCCCTTGGGGGACATCCCAAAAGAAGAAGTTAGAAAAATAGCTGCAGAAAACGGATTGCTAACGGCAGGCAAAAAGGATTCCACCGGTATATGCTTTATTGGAGAGAGGGACTTTAAAAAGTTTTTAAGCAGGTATCTGCCTGCAAAAAAAGGAGAGATCAAAGATTCACAGGGCAATATCAAGGGCACTCATAATGGCCTTATGTACTACACCCTGGGGCAGAGAAAGGGACTGGGCATCGGTGGAGAAGGCACGGGAGAACCTTGGTTTGTATACAAAAAAGACCTTGATACAAATACTCTTTACGTTGTCCAAGGGGAGATGAACCCCTTACTTTACAGCAAGGGCCTAATAGGCTCAAAGATCAACTGGACGGCTGAAATCCCAGAAGGCAAAGACATAAGGCTTAAGGCCAAGTTTCGGTATAGGCAGCAAGACCAGGACGTGGTCTTAAACGTATTGGAAGGCGGAGAAATCAAAGTAATGTTCGACAAGCCTCAAAAGGCAGTCACCCCTGGTCAGCAGGTAGTTTTATACGATGGGGATGAATGCCTTGGGGGAGCAGAAATAGACGAGATACTCTCATAAAAGCTGTGAACCGAGTTTTACGTAAAAAGCTATACTCTTAGAATACGAGGGGGCCCCATATGAAAATACTATTTGTAGAAGATGAAAAGAAGGTTACCGAAGCGCTGCAAGAGCTTTGCAAATTACAAAACATCCAATGCGACATAGCAAACGATGGAGAGGAAGGCCTCTTATACGCATTAAATCAGATTTACGATGTGATCGTGCTGGATATAATGCTTCCCGGCAAGGATGGTATTGAAATACTCAGGGAAATAAGAAAAAAAGGAAGCAAAACGCCGGTTTTGATGTTGACTGCTAAGGACACGGTGGAAGACAAGGTAAAGGGTTTGGACTCAGGAGCAGATGACTATCTGGTCAAGCCGTTTTCTGCAAAAGAGCTTTTTGCAAGGATAAGGGCACTCGGAAGAAGGATTGAATCAGATTATGTGGAAAACGTCGTAGAAATAGGTAATTTTACCTTCGATTTGGACAATTTCACCGCCACCGTAGATGGAAATCCGCTGAAGCTCTCCTATAAGGAAGGACTTCTTCTTGAGATGCTCATTAAAAGGCCGGATCAAGTTTTCAGCAGAGAGCAGATATTAGACAGGGTCTGGGGATTTGATGCAGAAGTCAACGAAAACAACATAGAGATATACATACATAATCTAAGGAAAAAGCTCAAGAATACAAATATTAAAATAGAAACATTGAGAAGCATAGGATACAAACTTAAGGTGATGGATTAGATGTTTAAAGAACTGTACAGAAAGCTTACAATAATGAACGCACTTATTTTGATTGCGTTTTTGCTTATATTTTCATACTCCATAGTGGAGTTTTCAAACGCCGCTTTCAATTCCTCTGCAAAAAGCACGCTGGTGGAGCGCAAGGAACATATCGTATCGATGATATACAGATTCGACACCTTGGAAATAACATTGCCGGATGAGACTCACTGGTCGGGGGGAAACTCTCAGAGCGACTATTCCAGGATTGATTACGTGATATGGGATGAGGATCTGAAGCTTGCGAATTTAAGCGTTCTAAGAGAAAATCTGATGGATCAGACATACGTATATGCCCAACAGGTAATGACCACAAAAAAGGACAGCTTTACGAGCATAACCCTTTCAGGGGTTAAATTCAGACTGTACAGTTCCTATGTGGAAACACCAAATGGGAAAGGCGCTGTCGTCCAGGTTTATCAGTCCAGATTGATTGACGACCTTGTAACCAGGCAGATATTTCTGGTAGTTATGGGCATAGGAGTTTTCAGCGTGATAATACTGATTTTTATCAGTGCCCACATGGCAAAAAAATCTCTTGAGCCTGTACGAAGGGCTTATGAAAGACAGAAGGAATTTATTGCAGATGCCAGTCATGAGCTTAGAACTCCCCTTACGATCATAAAGACCACCGCCGAGCTTCTGGGGATGAAGGAACAAGAAACGATTATGGAAAACTCCAAGTGGCTTGAGAATATATCCAGTGAAACTGAAAACATGAGCAGGCTCATACAAAATCTGCTCACCCTTGCTCAAGCGGACAACAATCAAATACCGGTGTTTATGGGTGACGTAGATCTCAGCAAGCTTGTCAGGGAAACGGGGGAGAAGTTTGAGCTCATTGCCAGGGACAAGGATATCGAATTTGAAAGCATAATTTCTGACAACGTTCATTTGACGGGAGACAAAGACAAGTTAAATCAGCTGCTTGTCATCCTACTGGACAACGGCATAAAATATACCCCGGAGAAGGGGAAAATATCCATATCCCTGATGCATACCACGGACAAGGCTATAATAACGGTAAAAGACACGGGAATGGGAATATCAGAAGAAGACATCAACAAGATTTTTGAACGTTTCTATAGGGTGGACAAGGCCCGTTCCAGGGACCAGGGCGGCGCAGGGCTTGGACTGAGCATTGCCAACTGGATAGTCAGGGAGCACAAGGGAAAAATCAGCGTCGAAAGCGAACCTGACAAGGGAAGCAGCTTTATAGTTGAGCTGCCTAAGAAAAGAAAATAATAGCCAGCGCTTATGGAGGTTTTTAGCTCATGAAGAAATCAAAAAAGAATACTATAGCATTTTTAAGGCTCGGGATAATACTCATAATAATCGCCGTTGGGGCTGTTGGCTTAACAGGGCTGTTCTCGTCAGACCAGGAGGGAACATCTCCTGACTTTGCCGTGACGATACCTGAGGAGGATTTTGTCAGGAGGGTATTGACGTCTCCGGAGGGGAAATATCTGGGGCGAAAGCAAGTGGCCTCGTTTACTTCAGTTGGAGATATAATGTATCATGGAACTCAAATCACAAACGCCTATGATTCTGCAAGAGGCGCTTACGACTTTGACGAGAATTTCAAGCATGTGAAAAAGTTTTTCAATGCTGTAGACTTTGCAATAGGCAATTTTGAGACTGTAACGGCTGGAGGGACTCCCCAGGGATATCCTGTGTTCAATGCACCGGATGAGGTGCTGGACAGCATCAAAAATGCGGGGTTTGATGTATTGACTACAGCAAACAACCATTCCCTGGATAAAGGAAGAACCGGCGTGCTTAGAACTTTGGAGCAAATAGAGGAAAGAGGCCTTGTATCCACCGGCACCTTTAGTGAGCCGGAAGAGGAGATAACGGTTTTAGAAAGCGACGGAATAAGAGTAGGGCTTGTCGCATATACCTACGGATTAAACGGCATGGACAGCCTTTTGACGCCATCAGAGCTAAGCTATATGATAAACCGCATAGACGAGGATAAGATTAAGAAGGATATAAATAAAGCGAAGGACCAAGGCTGTGACATGATATTCGTATCGCTGCACTGGGGAAATGAATATCAGATGTCCCCTACTTCTCAGCAGGAGCAGCTGGCTATGAAGATTTTCGAATGGGGGGGGGACGTCATTTTGGGAAGCCATCCCCACGTGATTCAAAAATCCGAAATAATCAATGTAAATGGTGAGGATAAATATATAATCTATTCTCAGGGCAACTTCATTTCCAATCAGAGAAGAGAGACCCTGCCTTCCATAAGTGCACGAAATTATACGGAAGACGGCGTGATAGTTCAGATTAAGATAGAAAAGGATATGGTGACGGGGAAAACCGTTTTAAAAACCGTAAGCTATACACCCACTTGGGTACATAGATACGAGTCTCAAGGAAGGCTCAGATATGAAGTGCTGCCTGTAAAAGATGCTTTAAATACCATGGACTTGACTGGACAGACAGCCGATAAACTCAGGCAATCCTATGAAAATACAGCTGGAAAAATGACCTATTACAACAGGGAGATTCGATGACAAAGAATAAGCCGGCAGCGATTCTGCCGATGAGAAGCGAACATCTGGATTCTGTCGCGGCATTGGAGCTTAGGTGCTTTAAGGTGCCTTGGACTAGAGATATGTTTGAAGAAGAGCTGGGAAATCCATTGGCAAGATACTTTGTGATCGTAACGGAAGGGGAGGTTGCAGGGTATGCAGGAATTTGGCATATTCACGGAGAAGGCCATATTACAAATATTGCCGTGGATGAGCCTTATAGAGGCAAGGGATTTGGGAAGCAGCTGTTAAATAACTTGATTAAAAAGGGGGCTGCTGAAGGAATCGATGCCTTCACCCTTGAAGTAAGAAAGAGCAACGCCTCAGCTCTCGGCCTTTACATGAACTGTGGGTTCAAGGCCGCCGGAATAAGAAAAAACTACTATAGCGACAACGGTGAAGACGCGGTAGTGATGTGGAGGAAACCATGAGAGATAAGATATTAAAAATTTTGGTCGTATTGCTGGTACCTTTCGTGGTGCTTTTAACCAGTCTTGAAATAGTGGTAAAATCAGAGGGGTTCTTTTTGGAGCAGTATGAAATCAACAACGTAGAACAAGCTACCGGTATGGAAATAGACGAGCTGATGAGGGTTACAGGTGAAATACAGGACTATTTGTTCGGCAATAGAGACGACTTCAATATAACAGGCGTGATAAACTCCGTGGAGGTTGAGATATTCAATGAAAGGGAGATCGTGCACATGGAGGATGTCAGGGTGCTCTTCGACAGGGGTATAATTTTAAGAAACGCCGGTGCAGTGCTTCTTATATTTATTCTTGCATATGGGGTTTTTACCGGGAAGAAATGGCTGCTAAAAAGCCTTCTGTATGCCGCAGTGTCCTATTTTATCCTGTTGGTGGTTAGCGCAGGGCTGTTATACTATGATTTCAACAGGTATTTCAACCTGTTTCATGAGGTGTTCTTTTCAAACGACTACTGGATTCTCGATCCAAGGGACAGCGTATTGATAAATATGGTGCCGCTAAACTTTTTTATCAACATAGTCAAGAGGATATTGATCATTTCCTCAGGCGCCATGATGGCAATTTTATTATTTTCTTGGATCATGCTAAAAAAAGAGGTGACAAATGAAAGACGTTTTAATATTGGGAATTGAAACATCCTGTGATGAAACATCCGCAGCTATCGTAAAAAATGGCAGAGAGGTTCTCTCCAATATAATTTATTCACAAATAGAAATACACCAGCCATTCGGAGGAGTGGTTCCTGAGGTTGCATCTAGAAATCATGTAAAAAAGATATCATCAATAGTGGATATGGCATTTAAGGAAGCAGGCATTGGATACAGTGACATAGATGCAGTCGCGGCTACCTACGGACCGGGTTTGGTAGGGAGCCTGCTGGTGGGACTATCCTTTGGGAAGTCTTTTGCCTATGCTGCTAAAAAACCCTTAGTAGGAATCAATCACATAGACGGTCATATAAGCGCAAACTATATCGGAAATGAAAGCGTAAAACCTCCCTTTGTAACCTTGGTCGCTTCGGGAGGACATTCACATCTGGTATATGTCAAAGATTACGACAGCTACGATGTATTAGGTCAGACGAGGGACGATGCGGCAGGCGAAGCTTTTGACAAGATAGCAAGGACTCTGGGTCTTGGTTATCCTGGAGGACCTGCAATTGACAAGGCAGCGCTTGAAGGGGATCCTGACTTCGTACAGTTTCCAAGAGCATACTTGGAGGATGAAAGCTATGATTTTAGCTTCAGTGGTTTAAAGTCTGCAGTGCTAAATTACCTGAACGGCATGAAGATGAAAAACATTGAATACAGACCGGAAGACATCGCAGCAAGCTTTCAAATGGCTGTGGTGGAGGTTTTAACAGAGAAGACAATTAAGGCCGCCCTGGACTATAAGACTGATAGGGTTTGTTTGTCGGGAGGGGTTGCATGCAACAGCCTGCTTAGAAAAATGATGAGGGAAAAGTGTGATGCCTATAACATCGCTCTTGATTACCCTGTCCCCAGTTTGTGTACGGATAATGCTGCCATGATAGCAGGGGCCGGTTATTACAAATACCAAAAGGGAGTTTTAGCTCCTGAAAATTTAACGGCAAAACCAAATCTTAAGATAGGGTAGAGAGCATGAAAAGTTGTCTACACCCTGTTTGTAAACAGAATGTAAACGGACGGTAAAATGTGGATAAGTCTTTGAAAGGTCGAGGAATCAAGGTGGATAACTGGTTGGTTTGTGGACAAGTCCGTGGATAACTGCGGGAAATGTTAATAACTTCATTGAAAACGCTGAAAAAACTTAAGAGTGCTTAAAAGTGAAACCTTTAAAAATCAAGGTTTTTTGATGTCAAGAAAAACTTTATTGCAAATCAAATCAAAAAACAACCTATAAATGGGCTTTTAAATGTTTGATAGGCAGCGGATGATGGTATATATGAATAGGTATAGTTTAAATTTAAGGAGGGTAATAATATGTTAAGCAAGAAACTTATTGATGAAATCAATGAACAAATAAAGTATGAGTTCTTTTCGGCGCATTTGTATCTATCCATGGCGTCCTTCTGCTCGGAAAATGACCTGCCTGGTTTTGAAACCTGGTTCATAGCTCAAGCTGATGAAGAAAGATTCCATGCGATGAAATTCTACGGATTCTTAAACAGCAGAGGAGAAAAAGCGGTCATAAAAGGCTTTGACGATCCAAAGGCTGATTTTGACGATATCGTAGACGTTTTTGCATATTCACTGGAGCATGAAAAGTTCGTATCTTCCAGGATATACCATTTAATGGATATCGCCCAGGAAGAAAAAGAATATGCCACCATAAGCCTTCTGAACTGGTTCGTTGACGAGCAAGTAGAAGAAGAGGAGAGTTTCAGCACTTTACTGGCTCAGCTTAAAAAGATCAAGGGGAATCCTCAAGGTCTTCATATGTTGGACAGGGAACTAGGCTCAAGAGTCTTCACCCCTCCTGCAGCAGAGTAAGATAAACGAAATAATCCGGATCTTAAGATCCGGATTATTATTTATGAACTTTCCTCAATTTCCATTTGTTTTACCGTCCAATCATCCATAAGCAGGGACAATTGTGATTTAGCAGATTCGTAGTCTGAATTTATTTTGCAGGAATAGTCATAATCGTCGTAAAAACCGTCAGAGCAAATGATTTTTTCCAGTTTAGAAATCTCTTCTTCCTTTACTATTATAGATTCTTCCAACCTGCTTATCTCTTTTTTAAGTGCTGCAAGCTCTTTTTTCTGCTTGTTTTTAAGCTTTTTTTCCTGAACGATTTCAGTCTTTGTCTTCTCTGGCTGGCTGTTTTTTAAATCCTCGAGCATTTTTGCTTCCTGGGTCTTTTGGATATAGTAGTCGTAGTTGCCCTCGTAAATATCCAGATGGTTGTCCTTGAGCACAAACAGCCTGTTTACCGTCTTGTTTAAGAAGTATCTATCGTGAGAGACAATAAATAAGGTGCCGGTATAGTCGGACAAGGCGTTTTCCAGTACGTCCACCGTAGGCATGTCCAGGTGGTTCGTAGGCTCATCCATGATAATGAAGTTGGCATCAGAGAGCATGGTCCTTGCAAGTGATACTCTGCTGAGCTCTCCTCCGGAGAGGACGTTTAGGGGCTTGAACGCGTCATCCCCATAAAACTTGAAATAAGATAGAATGCTGCGTATTTCACCTTCGTTTGCTTTGGGCCTGCAGTTCCATACCTCGTCCAGTACCGTCGAATCCGGATCAAGACCTGCATTATCTTGTCTAAAAAATGCGGGGATCACTTTTTGACCCCAGTTGACTTTGCCGCGATCTTGAGATAAATCTCCATTGATTATTTTAAGCATTGTGCTCTTGCCGCTTCCATTGGCGCCTATGATGCCTATCCTGTCTCCTCGGAATACATTGAAGCTGATGGAATTGAACAGGTTGGAATCATAGCTCTTTGCCAGGTCATCCACTTCAAGCACAAGCTTAGAGCTTTGGATCTTAGGTTCAAATTTCATTGATACCTTGCGATTGTCGATAAACGGCTTGTCGCTTTTAGGCATCTTGTCCAGCATCTTTTCACGGCTGCGAGCTCTTTTAATGCTCTTCTCCCTGTTGAACTGCCTGAACTGCTTTATTATCTCTTCCTGGCGCTGTATCTCCCTTTGTTCCAGCTTGTATTGATGCAGCTGGCTTTCCAGGTTTTCCTGCTTCCTCCTGACATATTCGCTGAAGTTGCCGTTGTAGCAGGTCAAGGTCTTGTTTTCAATTTCGAACACGGTGGTAACGAGTGAATCGAGAAAATACCTGTCGTGGGAAATGATTATAAAGGATCCGCTGTAATTTTTAAGGTAGCTTTCAAGCCATTGGATGGTTTCTATGTCCAAAAAGTTGGTTGGCTCGTCCAAAAGAAGAAGCTGCGGGTTGGTGAGGATCATCTTTGCAAGGGATATCCTGGTTTTTTCTCCTCCGCTGAAAGCAACGACAGGTCTGTCAAACTCTTCCAGAGCAAAGCCGAGTCCAATCAATATTCCACGGGCTCTGCTTTCGTATTCGTAGCCGGACATGTCTTCAAATTTTTCTGTAAGCTGAGCATATTTGTTTAAGAGACTTTCCACGTCCTTGTCGTGATTTTTGGATATTTCTACCTCCAGCGTCCTCATTTCACGCTCCATATCGATTATGTGGTCAAATACCGATATTACCTCTTCGTATAACCGGTTGTCTTCATTTAAGCTGGATTCCTGGGAAAGATATCCGATAGACAGATTTTTGGCGTAGTCGATGTTGCCGCTGTCATAGGGGGTTATTCCTGCGATTATCTTGAACAGGGTGCTCTTTCCCGTGCCGTTTTTGCCCACTATCCCTATTTTGCTGTTGTCATCTACCATAAAGCTTACATTTTTCAGCACGGTTTCCACGCCGAAGCTTTTTTCTATATTATTAGCACTAACTAGCATGATTTCCTCCAAGTTTATT
>CAZOTE010000026.1:0-24719 GCA_964582705.1 uncultured Eubacteriaceae bacterium
AGACCTTTTCAGCTATGAAGGCAGGGTATGTGGATTACATAGTAGTAGACTATCCCGTTGCAATCGAATATGTAGGAAATGATCCGGCAAGCTTTGAGATTTCAACTGCTCAGCTTACAAATGAGCCTATCGGCGTTTGCATAAGAAAAGACGACACGGAGCTTAAGGAAAAAATAGACCAGGCATTAAGTGAATTGAGAGAAGAAGGAACACTGGCTCAAATATCAATAGAATGGTTAAAAGAGGACTATACCTCAAATATTGACACAGAGCTGAATGTAATAGAATAATTAAATTGACGGGTAAGCTTGTATAGGATTGAGCCATACAAGCTTATTTCGCTCATGTAATGAAAGGAAGATTAAATTGTTGACTACGCCTCAGATAATGGCGATGTTTCAAGGGACGATCGTAACGATACAGTTGACTGTCGTCGGCATTATCGCAGGAATTATGTTGGGGGTTGTCCTTGCATTGGGGAGGATATCTAAAAGCAGGTTCCTAAATTCAATAACATGGTTTTACGTTTGGGTATTCAGAGGCACGCCTCTTTTGATGCAGCTGTTCATAATAGTATATGCGATACCCTTGTTTACCTTGGATGTCTTTGGAGCACCTGTCAGGCTGCCTTTGTTAGTTGCAGCAGCTGTAGCCTATTCATTGAACTCAGCGGCTTATCTAGCTGAAATATTTCGAGCGGGTATACAATCTATAGATAAAGGTCAGATGGAAGCTTCAAAAGCATTGGGGATGAGCTACTACCAGGCAATGTTTAAAATAATCATACCTCAAGCTTATAGAAGGCTCATACCACCAGTTGGAAATGAGCTTATAATGTTGCTGAAGGATACTTCACTTGTAGCCTCGATTGGTCTGTTTGATCTTTTGCGTACAGTCAACCAGATGTCAAATGCGACAGGAAGATGGTATTATTACATATATGCAGCTGTAGTGTATCTGTTTTTAACGTCTATAGTACAGCTGGGTTTCGAGAGGATCGAAAAGAGGTATTCAATTTATGATTAAGCTAGAAAATGTATATAAGTCATTTGGAGATTTAGAAGTACTTAAAGATATAAATCTTGAGGTTAATCCGGGAGAAGTGGTTTGCGTCATTGGTCCCAGCGGTTCCGGCAAAAGCACCATGCTTCGTTGCTTGAATCAGCTTGAGAGGATTACAAGCGGCAAGATTTACATAGACGGGGAGCTTGCAGATCAGAGGGAGATGGGCAAAGACCTTCAGGATATTCCGGCGGAAAAAGTCCAGGAACTGTGCACCGAACTGGGGATGGTCTTTCAGAGGTTCAATCTGTTTCCACATCTGACGGTTTATGAAAACATAACGATAGCGCCTAAAATCGTAAAAAAATTCAAAGAAGAAGATATAAAGGCTATTGCTTATGATTTATTGAAGCTAGTGGGACTTGAAGACAAAAAAGACGAGTACCCTTCAAGGCTATCAGGAGGACAACAGCAAAGGGTGGCGATTGCCAGAGCTCTTGCCATGCAACCGAAAATAATGCTCTTTGATGAACCGACCTCCGCACTGGATCCTGAGCTTGTGGGAGAAGTGCTCGAGGTCATGAAAAAGCTTGCTAAGGACGGAATGACCATGATCGTGGTAACTCATGAAATGGGATTTGCCAAGGAAGTGGGCACTAGGGTCATATTTATGGATGAAGGAAGAATAGTAGAGCAGGGAGAACCAAGCCAGATATTTGCAGATCCAAAAGAAGATAGGACTAAGGCATTTTTAAAGAAGATTTTATAAATTATTTCCGGGTAATCGATGGATTATCCGGTTTTATTATTTTCGGCCAAAGTCTTAACTGACTCTTTGGCAGAAAATATCGATCCGATGTAAAGGGATAAGACTATTACCAATCCACCTGCCCATTGCATTCCACTTAAAACTTCTCCAAGAAATATTCTTCCTGTGAGCATAGTGGTAACAGGGATGAAGTTGACAAATAAAGTGGTAGAAAGCACTCCAAGATGCTTCAGCGCATATATATAGAAAAGAAAACCACCTGCAGAGGCCGCAATACCTAGAAACAAAATATGAGAAAATTCCGCTAAGCTGGCATTTAATGTGAAACTTTCCCCTTTGAACATGACTATGAAAAACAAGCTAACAAAAGCTATAACGGTTTGCCAGGTAGTTATGGCAAGAGATGAATAGCGCCTATATAAAGGGCCGTTCAGGTAGTTAAAGGTTATCCAGCACACAGCTGCTCCGAAAATAAATATTATCCCCAGAGGATTAACAACCCCGGAGCCAGGGCTACCAATCACAAGAAGGACACCTGCAAAAGACATGGTGACGCTTGCTATTTTGACAGCAGTCAGCCTGTTTTTGAAGAAGACTACATCGGTGAGAAGGGAAAGTACAGGTATCATCCCTATGATGATTGAAGATATTGAAGCATTTGTTAGCATTATTCCGTTGCTCTCCAATAAAAAGTATGCGGTATACCCTATCCCGGAACAGAAAATAAACCTGGGGAGATCCGCCAGGTTTAAATATAGTTTCTTTTCCCGTAACTTCAAAAGAATCATGAGAAACACCGACGATATTAAAAACCTATAAAAAACCAATAGATCAGGACTTATTACATCCACAAGGATCTTTGTGCTTATATATGAACCCCCCCAAATTACTGTAGTTAAGGATGCAGCTAAATATGATTTATTTCTATCCATGAATGTGACCTCCAAAAAATTAGTCTCTGTTTATATTATAGCAAAAGATAAAAAAAATAAATAGAACATGAAATTATAGATTAAAGAGAGTTCACCTGGGTATCATATTATAGTATCGGAAAGGATGATTAATGTGAGCTTGAAAAAAGGAGATATGGCTCCTCAGTTCACCCTAAGAGACCATTTGGGTAATGAGCATAGCCTTGAAGATTTTAAAGGGAAAAAAATAGTGCTGTATTTTTATCCCAAGGACGATACTCCTGGATGTACGGATGAAGCGTTGCAGTTTAAAGATTTATACGAAGAGTTTCAACAAAAGGATACAATAATAATAGGTATAAGCAAGGATTCAGAAAAATCTCATCAGAAATTTATCGATAAGTATGAACTGCCATTTATCTTATTGAGCGATCCTGAGCTTGAGACAATTAAAGCCTATGACGTCTGGGCTCTTAAAAAGAAATTTGGCAAAGAATACTATGGGATTTCGAGAAGCACCTTTGTAATCGACGAAGAGGGAATAATACAAGAGGTATTTCTAAATGTAAAGGTTAAAGACCATGGGAATGAAATTAAAGAGTGCATTTTAAGAATTTGACAATGAAAGCAAGGGTTAAAAAGCCCATTGCATATATTAAACTACAAGGAGGAATTGCAAATGCAAAAATACGAATGTGTAATCTGCGGCTATATTTATGATCCGGCTGAAGGAGATCCGGACAATGGAGTGGATCCGGGAACAGCTTTTGCTGATATTCCAGACGATTGGGTATGCCCATTGTGTGGAGCTGGAAAAGAAGATTTCCAGGAAGTAGAGTAAAATGTTAGAACCCTATGTTACAGTCAAATGACGTGACAGGGGTTTTTTTATTGGACGAAAAAACAGTTGTAATGATATAATGGGTTATTATTGAGTAAAGGAAGATATCATGAGAGAAATTCATATTGATGAGATAAAAATCAAAGTATACGACGCCTTGCTTCAAATCAATTGCGTGCTGTCGCCGGATGTTTCATCGGCATTAATTGCTGGAGTGGAAAGGGAAGAATCTGAGGTTGGCAGATCAATATTTGAGGACATACTAAAAAACAATGAAATAGCAAAAGATAAAAAGGTGCCCATTTGTCAGGATACGGGAATGGTCACGGCATTTGTGAAGGTTGGTCAGGCTGTACATATAGTAGGGGGTAATATTTCCCGGGCAATAAACCAGGCTGTCAAAGAAGCCTACAACGACGGTTATTTTAGAAAGTCAGTGGTTTCTGATCCTATTGAAAGGAAAAATACCCAGGATAATACCCCCGCTGTCATTCACTACGATATCGTGGAGGGGGAGGAAATTGAAATAGCTTTGACTGCCAAAGGCTTTGGCAGTGAAAACATGAGCAGATTAAAGATGCTTAAGCCCTCGGAAGGAGTTGAGGGCGTGGTGGATTTTATAACGGAAACAGTAGCTCTTGCAGGTCCAAATGCATGTCCACCCTTGTTTTTAGGGATAGGGATAGGAGGGACGATGGAAAAATGTGCCCTGTTGTCAAAGCAGGCTCTGCTTCGGTATGCAGATGAACCAAATCCTAATCCGTATTATGCAGACCTTGAAGACAAACTGCTTGAGAGGCTCAACAGACTAGGTATAGGGCCGATGGGATTAGGAGGGACGACATCTGTATTGGGTGTGAATATAGAGACGTTTCCGACCCATATAGCAGGCTTGCCTGTGGCAGTAAATATTTGCTGTCATGTGAACAGGCACATAAAAGTCAAGATATAAGGAGAATGTCATAATGAAAGAAATTGTTATCAACCTGCCTCTTGACGATAAAACGGCATCAGGACTAAAGGCGGGAGACCGAGTATTGTTAAATGGCATAATATATACTGCAAGAGATGCAGCTCACAAGAAAATGGTGGAGGAAATGGAAAGCGGAAAGCCCTTGCCAATCGAAATCAAAGATCAAACGATTTATTATGCTGGACCGTGTCCTGCCAAACCCGGGGATGTCATTGGTTCGATAGGGCCAACCACATCCGGGAGAATGGACAGCTACGCTCCCAAACTGATCGAAAAAGGCCTAAAGGGAATGATAGGTAAAGGGGAGAGAAACCAAGATGTAATAAGTGCCATAAAAGAACATGGAGCAGTTTACTTTGGGGCAGTAGGAGGGGCAGGAGCCTTGTTAAAAGAATCTGTTGTCTCTGCGCAAGTCGTGGCTTACGATGAGCTTGGAACTGAGGCTATAAGAAAGCTAAAGGTCAAGAACTTCCCTGCGGTGGTTATCATAGACTCGTCGGGAGAGAACCTTTATATAACTCAGACAAAAAAATACAAAAGAACATTGGAGGATTAAAGATGGCTTTAAAGGCAAGAGAAATAAACAAAAGAGACGTGATGAACCCCAAAAAGCTGATAGCGATTTTTGTGGCTTTAATAATTTTTCAGGTAGGATATGGCATAATAACTGAGAACCTGGATCAGTCATCTCAGTCAATAGTTTCTGCAATAGGTGTGGCGATAAGCTTGGGAATAACGATGTTTATCTTGAGAAAAATGCTCCCGAGGTATGAAATGATTGTAGCAGATAATAATTTAGTAATATATAAAGCCATGTTTTTCAAGCCGAGAATGGTTATTACTGTGCCTATTGGCGACATTGTCGACATAAAGCCCTTGTTTGAAAAACAAGATCTAAAAGGCAGAAAGATAGACTACACTTTGGTGGGAGTCAGAAACAAGATTAAATATGCGGTAGAATGGGACAAGAACGGAAAAAAAGTTCAAATCTTAATACAAGCCAGCAAGAAGTTTGTCGAAAAGCTTGAAAAAGAAGTGATAAAAAACAAATAAAAAAGCAACAAATAAAAAGAGAGGTTCTTCCTCTCCTTTTATTTGTGCTGAGAAAGTCACTAAAAACATTTAAATAAGAGAATCGATTAATTCCACGTATTCTTCCTTGCTCTTGGCTCCTACTTCTCTTTTAACTTCTTCACCGTTTTTAAAAAACAAAATTGTGGGGATGCTCATTACTCTGTACTTCATTGCAAGAGAGCGATTTTCGTCCACGTTAAGCTTCGCTATCTTGGCAACGCCTTCGAATTCGTTTGCCAGCTCCTCCACAATAGGCATAACCATTTGACATGGACCGCACCATTCAGCCCAAAAATCAATCATAACAGGAATGTTTGAATTTAGTACTTCTCCTTCAAAATTCGCTTCGTCAAGGATCACAATGTTTTTATCTGCCATTACCCAAACTCCTTTCGTATTGTTAGTATTTTATTACCCTTATTAGATGGCAATAATCAAATTTTAAAATGCTATCAAGGACAATTTTAAATTATACCATAAAATAATGATTATTGAGAGGGCCTTATGATAAAATGAAACTCGGAGGTCAAGTATGAAAAGCAGACTTTATTTTAATATTGAATCCAAGAGAAAAAACACAAGATTTCACATGCCGGGTCATAAATCCAGGGATTTCACAAAACTGGGTTGGGAGTATTTCGATACTACTGAATTGGAAGGTACGGACAATCTCAACAACCCTCAAAAAGAGATTAAGGAAATTGAAAGGAAGATTTCTAAATCTTACGCAAGCAAGGAATGCATAATTAGCGTCAATGGGAGCACATCTCTTATAATGGCTGGGATAATGGGTTCCTGCAGGGAGGGGGATTGTGTTGCAGTGGCGAGAAACTCTCATAAAAGCGTATTCAGCGCCATATACTACGGCAAACTAAAAACCTTATTCATCGATCCGGTGCTGGATCCTACATACGGATATCCAGTTGGCATAGATTTAAAACATTTAGAGGCCGAACTGAGAAAAACACGAGTAAGGGCGCTTGTGATGACGTATCCAACCTACTACGGAACTTGTGATGATCTGAATGCTGTGAAGCATATATGCGACAGTCATGATGTTTTACTTATCGTCGATGAGGCACATGGAGCCCATTTTAAATACAGCATGGAATTTCCACCCTCATCCATAGATATCGGGGCTGATATTACAATACACAGTACTCATAAAATACTCTCCTCTTTAAACCAAGGAGCTGTCCTCCATGTAAACAGCGATAGGATAGATATGGAAAATATCAGAAGGCATACGGCTATGTTGCAGACGTCTAGTCCGTCATACCCCATAATTCTTTCAGTGGAGGAAGCTGTAAAGTTTATGAATGAAAATGGAGAAAAAAAGCTGGAGGAAATACAAGGATTCTATGAAAGGGTCAAAAAAGCTCTCAAAGGAACCAGATTCACCCTTATTCATGATAAAATAAGTCGTGAGATTCTCCAGGTGGACAAGGCAAAATTATGGCTGGCCCCTGGGGGAGTGGGGAAAATCCTTTCAGAGGATTACAATATTGATATAGAGATTGATGACGGAAAAACAGCATTGTGCATGATGGGAGTTGGAACCGTCATTGAGGATGTTGACAAGCTGATTACAGCTTTAAAGGATATCAGTGAGAAAGGGCTATTTAAAAATAGTTTGGAAGACGGCAAAAGAGCCCAATTTCCCAAAGCAGGAAAAAAGGTTGCCGAGGCTTGGGAAATTGACGGGATGAAAAAAAGAATGGTAAGCATTAAAAAAGCAGTAGGCAAAGTATCCGTAGGCTATCTAGTGCCATATCCGCCAGGAGTACCGGTGGTATGTCCGGGAGAGATTGTCAGCGATGATGCGGCAGATTATCTTTATTCCATGGAAGAGGGTTCAGTTGACGGGATGAGTGGAGATAAGATGATCTATATTCTAGACGAGGAGCAAACATTATGAACAAAGGCAGATTGATAGTTATAGAAGGTCTTGATGGAAGTGGCAAGGAGACACAGAGCAGGCTTTTGTACGAAAAGCTTGAGGAGTGGGGAGAAAAAGTCATGAGGATATCATATCCTAGATATGAGAAGGAAAGCTCGGCTCTTGTTAAGATGTATCTTAGAGGCGATTTCGGGGAAAATCCGGATGAGGTAAGCCCATACATATCTTCTACATTTTTTGCAGCAGATCGTTACGCTTCCTACAAGACCGAATATGAGAACTTTTACAATGAAGGGGGTATAGTGATAGCTGACAGGTATACCACCTCAAATATGATGCACCAGGGGTGCAAGATTAGAGACAAAAAAGAAAGACAGAGGTTTTTAGACTGGCTTTGGGACTTGGAATTCAATCTCTATAAGATACCTATTCCGGACAAGGTGATGTTTTTGGACATTCCTCCCTCCTTTAGCATGGAGAGGATAAAAGACAGGAAAAACAAGATAACGAATGAATCCCAAAAAGATATCCATGAATCGAATGAGCTTCATTTGAGAAATGCATATGAGGCTGCAGCTGAAATGGTGGACAAGTACGATTGGACCAGAATAGACTGTTTGAAAAACGGAGAGCCTAAAACTATAGGGGAAATAAACTCGGAGATTATGAAATTAGCAATGGAAAACCGGTGATGCAGATGTTTGAACATATATACGGCAATGAGATAAATAAAAACATCCTAAAAAAAGTTGTGGAGACTGAAAGGTTCAGCCACGCGTACTTGTTTGCAGGTCCAAAAGGCACTCAAAAAAGAGATGCGGCATTGGAATTTGCAAAAGCTATACTCTGCATAGAAGGAAATTCAAAGCCTTGCGGTTTATGCAGTCAGTGCTTAAAGGTGCAAAAAGGAAATCATCCTGATATTCATGAGATAAAAACCGGAGCAGAAGGTGAATCAATAAAGATTAGCCAAATAAGACAGCTGCAAAAAAGCGCAGCCACTAAACCATATGAAGGGGACAAAAAAATCTTTATCGTAAACAGTTGTGAAACTATGGGCATGCCCGGACAAAATGCCATATTAAAAATACTTGAAGAGCCGGAAGAAGGGATTATAATCCTATTGATAGCAAATAGTAAAAGCTCCATATTGCCTACGATTTTATCTAGATGTCAGATTCTGAATTTTGTGCCCTTGAGATACACCGAGTTTTTAAATGCTGTGAAAGCAAAAGGAATCACTGATATAAACGAGATAACGTTTTTATACCAAATCACCCAGGGAAGAATGGGTGAAGCTGTTAAGGCTTTGGAAGATCCGGGTAAAATAGATATTTACAAAAGCATTTCCTCATCTATGGACAGCATCAGCAAAGGGGAATTCGATAAGATATTTCAAATTCCGGCGCGAGCGAAAGATAAGGGAATTAACGAACTGGAGCTGACGGATTACCTGTTGGTTTATCTCAGACAGAGACTTGTAGAAAAAACAGTGTCCAAGGAAAATAGTGATATAGATTATTTAACTGTGGGGAAGATAAATGATATAATAGAGGGGATTATGGAGCTACAGTCAAATACCAAAATAAATTTGAATATGCCATTGCAGATTGAAAATCTGCTTTTGAGGATACAGGAGGAATAAAATGATAGATGTAGTTGGTGTCAGGTTTAAGAAGGCGGGCAAGATTTACTACTTCGATCCCTTGGAATTTAAGCTTTCCAAAGGGGACAATGTTATAGTTGAAACAGCCAGAGGCATGGAATACGGACAGGTAGTATTAGATATAAAAAAGGTGGCTGAAGATGATATAGTATCGCCCATAAAGCCAGTCATTAGAAAAGCAACTTCCAAGGATGATAAGGCTTACCAGAGAAACAAGGAAAAAGCTGCTGAAGCTATGGAAATATGCAAGAAAAAAGTTGAAGAGCACAAGCTGGATATGAAGCTCATAGATGTGGAGTATACATTTGACAATAACAAGGTCATATTTTACTTCACGGCTGACGGCAGGGTGGATTTTCGGGAGCTAGTGAAGGATCTTGCATCAGTATTTAAAATAAGGATAGAGTTAAGACAGATAGGGGTCAGAGATGAAGCCAAGATGCTTGGTGGATTAGGTCCATGCGGCATAGGTCTTTGCTGTTACAAGTGGCTTGGAGAGTTTCAGCCGGTATCCATAAAAATGGCTAAGGAACAAAATTTATCTTTAAACCCTACAAAAATTTCAGGAATCTGTGGAAGGCTACTGTGCTGCTTAAAGTACGAGCAGGATTTTTACGAAGAAGTGTGCAAAAAACTTCCGGTGGAGGGTCAATCAGTATCCACAAAGGATGGAAAAGGTGTAGTCTTCAAAGTTAACGTCCTAAGAGAAACAGTGACAGTAAAACTCGATGGAGATGATGCTGTTTTGAAGGAATACCATCTTGAAGAAATTAAAACTCAAAAGACAGGCTGTGGCAAAGGCTGTCATGGGAAGAAACAAGGCCAGGGAAACAAAGATGAACTGACGCCTGAAGAAAGAAAAGCTTTAAAGGAACTGGACGGAAAGTAAGGAAATTTAGTACAAAAAAACAGTTTATTGTTCATAGTATTTATTATATAATGGTTTTGTCAACCAATCACGTTAGAGGAGGTGAAAAGAATGGCATACGTAATCAATGATGATTGTATTTCTTGCGGAGCATGTGAGCCTGAATGTCCAGTGGACGCTATCAGCGAAGGTGATGGAATCTACGTGGTAGATGGAAGCCTTTGTATCGACTGTGGTGCATGTGCGGATGTTTGTCCAGTAGATGCTCCACACCTTGTATAATAACTTGCGAGAAAAACCTCTGTGCTAAGAGGTTTTTTTTGTTATAGTAGAAAATCTTATACACATATGAACAGGCGGGCTGGGGATAAATGTGGATAAAGCCAGAAAGCTTGTTGAAAAGCCCATATAAAACAGGGGAGTTATCCACAATGTGTGCACAATAATGTGGAATATGTGGATAGGTCACTATATTTAGTGCCGAACATATGTTATATACAACATGTAAAATAAAAGTCGAATGAAAGCAGTGGATGTTGTGGAAAAGTACTTGATTAATACACAGGAGAGGGTGGATAACCTTCATATAGAGGGATTGAAGATTATTCAAAATGAGAAGTTCTTCAGATACGGAACGGATGCTGTACTGCTGGCTTGGATGGCTGGAGAGAGGGTAAAGTCTAATTTTAAAATAGCTGATTTGGGAACTGGAAGCGGCATCATCCCTATATTGCTGGCAAATTACGGGGCAAAGCAGATACATGGACTGGAGATTCAGGAATATGTTGCAGATATGGCTAAAAGAAGCGTAGCTCTAAATAGACTAGATGATGAAGTCGAAATAGTGGTTGGAGACATCAAAAATCCTCCGGAGCTTTTCATGCCCGGGTCATATGATATCGTGGTAAGCAACCCACCATATATGAATGAATCTGAGGGACTTAAAAGTCCTGTGATGGAAGTAGCAATAGCGAGGCATGAAATTTTATGCAGCATGGGGGATGTTTCAAAGACAGCTGCTAGACTTCTAAAGGATAAAAGCAGATTTTATTTGGTTCATAAGCCACATAGGATCGTAGATATATTTTGCTCCATGAGGGAACATGGCATAGAGCCGAAGAGGTTGATAAAAGTCAGACCTCATGAAGGGAAGGAACCCAACATGATACTGATTGAAGGAGTAAAGGGAGGAAATCCTGGAATAAAATTAGGTGAAGAGATCGTGGTATACAACCAAGATGGAACGTACACCGAGGAAATACTAAAAATATATAAAAAAGTGGTTTGATTTCAAACCACTTTAATTTAGCTACTTATGTCTTTTCTTGAGTTCTTCCATTATGTCGTCCAACTCCACACCTTGGTTTACAAGTAAAACTATCAAATGATAAAACAAATCACTAGTTTCGTATATCAGTTCCTCTTTGGACTGGTTCTTTGCCGCTATTATGGTTTCAGAGGCTTCTTCGCCAACCTTTTTTAGGATTTTGTCTACGCCCTTATCAAAAAGATACTGGGTATAGGATCCCTCTTTCGGACTGTCTCGTCTGTCTTTTACAATTGTATAGAGTGCGCGGAGCATATTTTCAGATTGAAAGGCGGTCTCCCCTGTAATATTTCGATAGAAGCAGCTGTACTCACCGGTGTGGCAGCTTGGACCTTGTGGAACAACCTTGACGAGAAGGGTATCTCCATCACAATCATAATCGATGGATATGACCTTTTGAAAATTTCCTGAGCTTTCACCTTTGTTCCACAACTTCTGGCGGCTTCTGCTGTAAAACCAAGTCGTACCGGTTTTTATCGTCTTATTTAGAGATTCTTCATTCATATAGGCCATCATCAAGACCGCTGAGGTATCAGCATCCTGAACGATTGCAGGAATCAAGCCCTTTTCATCGTATTTAAGTGTCTTCAGATCCATTTTTATAAGCATCTCCTAACAGGTAAATTTTCTTTATGCAAGAATTCTTTCAGGTCTGAAATTGCAATTTCCTTATAGTGAAACACGCTTGCAGCCAAAGCTGCATCCGCGCCGCAATTTAGTACATCGGAAAAATGCTGCATATTGCCGGCGCCCCCTGAGGCTATTATAGGTATGGTTAATAAACTTGAGAGAGACTCATTTAGTTCCAGGTCAAACCCTTGCTTTACCCCATCTGTATCGATTGAGTTGATGCAGATTTCACCAGCGCCTAATCTTTGCCCTTCTTTTGCCCACTCGATTGCATCAATTCCTGTGTTTTCTCTTCCACCCTTGACGTAAACGTCCCAGGAACCCTTTTGATTTCGCTTGGCGTCAATAGATAGCACAACGCACTGGCTGCCGAACCTTAGGGCTGCCTGTTTGATGAGCTGGGGATTGACTACTGCAGCGGAATTTACAGAGACCTTGTCCGCGCCTGCGAGAAGCACCTTTCTAAAATCTTCAACGCTTCGTATTCCTCCACCTATGGTAAAGGGGATATTTATATTCCTGGCTACATCTTCGACTATATGTATAAATATGTCCCTGTCTTCGTGGGAGGCGGTTATATCATAAAAAACAAGTTCGTCAGCGCATTGGTCAGAATAGAATTTTCCCAGCTCCACTGGGTCTGCAACGTCTTTTATTCCTTGAAACTTCTTGCCTTTGACGACTCTTCCCTTGTCAACGTCCAGGCAGGGTATGATCCTCTTAGTAAGCATATCGCTACCTGCCTTTCTCTTGAATAGAGCTAATCTCATTTAAGGTAAGCGTGCCTTCGTATAAAGCCTTGCCTGTTATCGCTCCGTATAAGCCCAGAGATGAAAGGTCTATGATGTTTTGAATATTTGCCACTCCTCCTGAAGCTATGATATCTGCATCCAAGGTATCATTTAGTTTCTTGAGCATTTCAAGATTGGGTCCGCTTAGCATCCCATCTCTTGAAATATCGGTATATACGATTGTGGAAACCCCGGATTCGACAAGTGTCTGGCAAAAGGGAAGGACTTCCTTGTCGCTGGTTTCAACCCAGCCTTTTATAGCCACGAAGTCTCCTTTGGCATCTACTGAAACAGCTATTTTGTCAGGGAATTCATCGCAAAGCTCTTTTACAAAGCTCATGTTCTCAACAGCCTTGGTGCCCAGAATGACTCTTGATACCCCGGAATCCAAGTAAGCCATTACAGTTTCTCTAGTTCGTATTCCCCCACCGATTTCAACAGGTATGGATATGCTGTCCACTATTTTTTTTACGATTTCCATGTTGGTTTGAGATCCCGTAAAGGCTCCGTCTAGGTCCACTACGTGAAGATATTCGGCTCCTTGACTTTCCCACATTTTAGCGACGTAAACCGGATCGTCGTAATATGCCGTTTCCTGGTCTATAAGACCCTGCTTTAATCGGACGCATTTTCCGCCCTTAATATCTATTGCAGGCAATACTATCATTTTATCAACTCCTTGAAGTTTTGTAGCAGCTTTATTCCTGTATCACTGCTTTTTTCCGGGTGGAACTGCATTCCCATAACATTGTCTTTGCATACGACCGCAGGAACCTTTACCCCGTAATCTGTGTACAGAAGTACATCGTCAAAGTATTTGGGATCTAAATGATATGAGTGAACGAAGTACACGTATTCTCCCTCTCGAATATCTTTGATTAGAGGGTGAGGCTTGTTGATGTGAAGTTCGTTCCAGCCCATGTGAGGCACCTTTAAGCCATCTCCGAAACGGATGATCTCGCCTTCTAACAGACCGAGACCTTCCCACTGGCCATCTTCGTAACTCTTGTCAAATAGCATCTGCATGCCGAGGCAGATGCCTAAAAGGTATTTTCCCTTTGAAGCGTTGTCCTTTATAGTTTCAACTAGATCGTGTTCTACCAGATGGTCCATGGCGTCTTTAAAGGCGCCAACTCCCGGGAGAACGATAGCAGAGGCGTTGTCTATGACTTTTTTATCACCAGTTATTACCGCATCCATGTCAAGTTTTTTAAGGGCGTTGTAGACGTTCATAAGGTTTCCAACCCCGTAATCGATTATTGCAATCATAGCTACCTCCGATTATAGTATTCCCTTGGTGGAAGGAATGCTGTCAGAACCTGGATCTATGCGACAGGCCTCACTTAATGCCCTTCCCAAGGCTTTGAATATAGACTCAATTATATGATGATCGTTTTTTCCGTATAATGTGGTCACGTGGAGGGTAGTGCCAGAATTAATGGCAAATGCGTATAGAAACTCATTTAGCATTTCTGTTTCAAAGTCTCCCACCTTTTCACGTTTTAACTCCACATCGGACACAAGGAATCCTCTTCCGCTTAAGTCTAGCGTTACCCGGCTGAGCGCCTCATCCATGGGACAGTAGAAGGTGCCGTACCTGTGTATGCCTCTCTTATCTCCCAAGGCATTTCTTAAGCACTGGCCTAAAAGTATGCCCAAGTCCTCTACGGTATGATGAGTATCTACATCAAGATCTCCCTTGCATTCAATATTAAGATCAAAACCTCCGTGCTTGGATAGCAGGTGGAGCATGTGGTCAAAAAATCCTATTCCTGTACTGCCATCAAAAACTCCCTTGCCGTCCAGATTGATGGAACAGGCAAGCTGAGTTTCCCCTGTATTTCTGTTCATGGTGGATTCACGCATCTTTAAGGGCTCCTCTCAAAATTTTTAAAACCAGGTCATTGACCTCTCTTGTGGTGACGGTGACTCTGAAACAGTTTTCCAGCATGGGCTTTTTGTCAAAGTACTTCAACAGCACACCTTGACACAGCATGGCGTCATTTACTTTTTTCCCATCATCAACTTTGATCAAGATGAAGTTTGACTGGCTGTCATAAACGGTGATTCCGGATATTTTTTTAAGTTCAGCGGATAGATAATCTCGTTCTTTTGAAAGGTACTTTATTTTTTCCATGATAGGCTTGCGATTTTCAATCGCCCAGGAAGCTATCAGCTGGGAAATTGAGTTTAAGTTGTAAGGCTGCTTTACTTTGTTTAATATTTCAATCATTTTTTTTTGACCCAAGGCATAGCCTACTCTAAGACCTGCCATTCCGAAGGCTTTGGAAAAAGTCCGAAGTATGATGAGGTTTTCGTATTTTTGGATAAGATCCAGACAGTTTGCATCTGAAAATTCGACGTAAGCTTCATCAACAACAACTATTCCCGGTGACTCCTCTAGTATTTTTATTATATCCTTTTTGTCAAGGGCATGTCCTGTGGGGTTATTTGGAACACAGAGGAACACAAGTTTAGCATCGTTGTCTTTTGCAGCAGAGATCATTCCCTCCACATCGATGACATGTTCCGCAAGATCGTTGACAGGCACGAAATTCCCTTGAGCTATCTGTGCGGATATTTTATACATGTCAAATGAAGGATAGTGTGAAACTACTGCTTCTCCCGGATTTAAAAATGCGGAAAATATCATGGGTATAAGCTCGTCGGAGCCATTTGCGCATATGATTTCATCTGAATCAGCGTTAAGGTATTCAGAGAGTTTTTCCCTAAGAAGACGTGAACTGCCATCAGGGTATAGGTTTGTTTTGTATTTTTTCAATTCATCAAAAAGGCCATCTTTTAAATCTGGATCTTCAAATAGGTTAAAGGGGCTCTCGTTAGCATTAAGCACATATCTATAATCGTTGTCTGGAACTACGTAGTTCATAAATTCTTTTAGATGGCTCCTCATCAAATCTTCAATCATTAAATCTCCTCCTAACCGCATTTGCATGGGAAGTGAATCCTTCCCTTTCTGCAAAATCGGCAACTTTGTCTTTTACCGCTTCAAGGCTTTTTTTGCTGTAGTGCAGTATGCTGCTTCGCTTAACAAAATCATATACTCCCAGTGGTGAAGAAAATTTTGCTGTTCCGGAAGTAGGCAGGGTGTGATTTGGACCCGCGAAGTAATCGCCTATGGGCTCGGGGGTGTATGATCCCAAGAATACGGCCCCTGCATTTGTTATTTTGCTAAGTAGACTTTCTGGATCATCCACCATGATTTCAAGGTGCTCAGGGGCTATCAAGTTTGAAAGAGCCATTGCGCTTTCAATATCATCCACTAAAAATATTTTGCCGTTGTCTTCAATGGATTTTTTCATTATGTCTTTTCGGGACAGATCCTTCATTTGCGCATAAACAGATTTTTTTGTTTCATCGGCGAGCCTCTCGTCCCAAGTTATCAGCATGGAGGAGGCCATTTCGTCGTGTTCTGCTTGACTTAGAAGGTCAGCTGCGATGAAATCGGGGTTGGCATCACTTCCGGCTATAATACAGATTTCGCTTGGTCCTGCTATCATGTCTATATCCACCTTGCCGAAGACCTGTTTTTTGGCAGTAGCTACGTAAATATTGCCGGGACCCACAATTTTATTGACGGGCTTTATAGACTCGGTACCATATGCCAAAGCTGCCACGCCTTGGGCTCCGCCAACTTTGTATATCTCGTCAACCCCTGCAATCTTTGAAGCGGCTAGTATGTATGGATTTACTTTGCCGTCCTTACCGGGAGGAGTGATTAGCACGATGGACTTAACACCGGCAACCTTGGCAGGAACTGCATCCATAAGTACGGTAGATGGATAACCGGCCTTGCCTCCGGGCACGTAGAGCCCCACTCTGTCGATTGGGGTTATAAGCTGTCCTAGCCTTACACCGGGAGAGAAGTCCTTTATCCAAGTCTTTGATATCTGATGTCTATGATAATTTTCTATATTGTCTCTGGCTTCTTTCAAGGTTTCAATAAAATCTCTGTCTACGCTCTTAAACCCTTCTTCTATTTCAGAAGCTGAAACTTTTAGTGTCTCAAGTGTCACTTTATCGAATTTTTCCGTATACTTAAGAACAGCTGCATCGCCGTTTAGACGCACATCATCTAAAATATGGGCAACGGCGTCTTCGATAGCCTTGTTCTGGGCATAAGTTCTTTTCAGGATGCAGTCCACTTTATCTTGAGTTATATCCGAGGTCTTCATAATGATCGTATTCATTTCACTCATCCCTTTCCACTAAAGAGCCCAGTGAATCTATGACCCACTGTATCTCGTCGAACTTGGTCTTTAGGCTTACCTTGTTGGCGATGAACCTAGCGCTTATGGGAAACATCTTTTCATGCACTACAAGACCATTTTCTTCAAGGGTCTTCCCGCTTTCCACGATGTCGACTATGATATCTGAAAGGCCTATAATGGGAGCAAGCTCAACAGATCCGTTAAGCTTGATTATATCAGTCAATACTCCAAGCTTGTTGAAATAGTCTCTAGTTATGTGGGGATACTTGGTGCCAACGGTGATTTTTTTGCTGTAATCAGGCTTTTTATCTGCAAAGCCGGCAACGCACATATCACATTTGCCGATGTTCAAGTTTACCAGCTCATAGACGTCAGCTTTGTCTTCAAGAAGGATGTCCTTGCCCACAATCCCCGCATCCGCTGCGCCCTTTTCCACATATACAGGAACATCCGGCGATTTGACCAAAGTTACCTTTATATTGTTCTTTTTATCATGGAATATCAGTTTTCTGCTTTCCTTGCTGTAGTCGGGAAACTCGCACCCGCAATCGATCAAAAGCTTCATGGCAGCTGAGGCCACACGGCCTTTTGCCAAGGCTATATTTAAGTTTTTCATAGATCTGATTCTCCTTTCAAAAGGTCTATTGCCTCCTCGGTGGTTATAGGAGAGATTTTTTCGTCGGTTGACACCTTTAGTCCGGTTTCGTCGTATTCAAAAATGAACCGATAGGCCTCGTAATCGATGGAATATCCCTTGTTTATGCAGTCTGTCGAAAAATCCAGATCTCTTAGCAGAGAAGCTAGCGACAGTGCATTTTGAGTCTGGCTGGAATCGTACCTGATTAATGCGTCAAAGTAGTCTTGGCTGTTTTCTTCGGCGCTTATGATCTCTGTAAGCAAGCTAATATTGATTCCAAAGCCTATAGCGGGACGCTCCACTCCGAAAGTGGAGGACAACTGGTCGTAGCGTCCTCCAGATAGTATTGAGTCTCCCCAGTCTTCGGCGTAACCTTTGAATATAAGGCCGGAATAGTAATTTAGCTGATTAGTAAACCCAAAGTCAAGGTATACGTACTTTTCCAAGCCGTAGAGCTTTAGCATCTTGTAGACTTCCTTGACATTGTCCAGTGCTGTTTTCATAGATTCGTTCCTACAGAGCTTCTCTGCTTGTGGTATCACCTTTTGGTAAGAACCGAATAACATGGGGATTTTCAATATCGTATCGAAAACATCGGGAGAAATCTGCAGCTTGTTGAGATAAAGCTTAAGGTCTCCTAGATTCTTGTTTTCTATAAGCTCGTTTATGCGTTCCTTTTCCTTCTTTGCAAGATCAAGCCCGTGGAATAAGCCGTCCAGAAAAGCGACTTGGCCTATGTCGATGTGAATCTTGTCTAGACCTAGGTTTAACAGCATGGAAATCGCTACTGCTATTATTTCGGCGTCGCAATCCGGGGAATTGTTGCCAAAATACTCTACTCCGCCTTGTATGAAGTCTTTTTTATAATTGGTCTTGCTGTTGTCTTCTCTGAATATGGTTGTTATGTAGCTGAATTTGAGGACTTCTTTTGGGTCCTTGAAGGTGTTTGCAGCCATCCTGCATATGGGAATCGTTGCATCTGGCCTTAGAACAAGCACTTTGCCGTTTTTGTCGATAAGCTTGAACATTTTATCTCTAGAGAGAGATTGATCCATGTTGTACATATCGTAGTATTCGAAATTGGGAGTCAATATCGGCTTGTAGCCAAATTTTCGCATGACCTGCTCAATTTCCTCATTAATTCTTTCATAGCCTAAAAGCTCCTGAAAATGTATGTCGTTGACACCATCTATATAGTAATTAATCATAAACAACCCTCCGCTTTATTGCTTTAGTGTGATAAAGTATAGCAAAATTATATAGGCTCCAGTCAAAAAAGTCAATAAAAATCATAGTAATTTAACTAAACTATATTATAATAGTACTATTCAAAAGTAATAAACACAAAAGGATTTGATAAAATGGCATTTCAATGCGTCATATTTGATTTTGACGGAACCTTGGCAGATACCGAGGAACGTGCGCTTTACATATACAACAGCCTCGCTGAAAAGTACAATTACAAGAGCATAACCAGAGAAGAGCTGCATAAGATCAAGCATCTTAATATAAAAGAAATAATCGAAACTGTTGAGATACCTTTAAAAAAGTTGCCAAAGATCATCAAGCATGGACAAAAGCTTCTGAAAAACGAGATGCATACCATAAAGCCCTTTGATGAAAAGCTGGAAGAAATTTTGATTGAACTTAAAAAAAGGGTAAAGGTAATGGGGATAATAACCTCCAACTCAAATAGAAATGTAAAGGCTTTTATGAGGAACCAACACATAGACAGTTTTGATTTTATTGAGTCTTCGCCCCTTATGAGCAAGGAAATAAAGATTAGCTCTACTGCCAGAAAGTATTCAATACCAAAAAGTGATATACTTTATGTAGGTGATGAAAGCAGGGATATTGCGGCATGCAAAAAAGCAGGGGTAAAATGT
Source organism: uncultured Eubacteriaceae bacterium (assembly GCA_964582705.1). Classification (GTDB taxonomy): domain Bacteria; phylum Bacillota; class Clostridia; order Eubacteriales; family Alkalibacteraceae; genus Alkalibacter. Next base: position 19,508 of record CAZOTE010000026.1, read on the forward strand.
GCTGCAGTCACATGGGGATACAATTATCCAGAAGCTCTTTTGAAAGAATCCCCGGATTATATGATAGAGGATCTAACAAGCTTGATTGAAATCGTAGGTTAGTGAGGAGAGGCTATGAATCTGCCCGAAAATGTATACCGATTGATGAATTATATCGAATCAAAGGGTTATAAATGCTACCTGGTCGGGGGAGCTGTCAGGGACTTTTTATCACACAAGAAACCCAAAGATTTTGATTTTACCACGGATGCAAAGCCTGAGGAGATAAAGGCCATATTCCAACGACATATAGAGACAGGGATAGATTTCGGCACTATTACAGTGCTGTTTAACGACGAACCCTTTGAGATAACCACATTTAGGCTGGAACACAGGTATTCCGACGGAAGAAGGCCGGACATGGTATTTTACTCAGATTCCCTTTTAAGCGATCTCAGCAGAAGGGACTTCACAATGAACGCGATAGCTCTAGACAAGGACCTTAACGTATATGATTATTTTAACGGGATGGAAGACTTGAAAAACAGGCTTTTAAGGACTATAGGCAGGGCTAAGGTAAGGTTCAAGGAGGATCGTCTTAGAAAGCTCAGAGCAGTACGGATTGCCTGTGAGAACAATTATTTAATCCATGAGGATATTATCAAATCCATAATGAACGATCCGGATCTTCCCGGCGTAAGCAGCGAGAGGATAAAGGCGGAATTTGATAGAATATTTGTATGTGAAGGAGCAAAAAGAGGAGTTGAGCTCTTATTCAGGCTTCATCTTATAAGGGTCATTATACCGGAACTGGACAAGCTGGTCACTCCGGGGGAAGAAGGATGGGACGAGTACGTAAAACACTTTGAAGAGTCCGCGCCTGAGCTGTCCTTGAGGGTTTATTTTTTGCTGCGTCCCATAGCTGAAAGGGAAGAAGTGAAAAAAATCTTAGAGAGGCTGAAGTATCAGAGGATAATAATAAACCAAGTCATATCCTTGTATGATTACGAAAGAGTCAAAAGACATGAGGATTTTATTAAGAAAGTTCCCGAGTATACCGACGAAATGCTAAGGCTGTTTTTAGAGCTAGATGATGCCTTAGGCAAAAACCACCCATGGAAGGTGACGATTAGGAGGCTTTTAGAGGGTGAGCTTCCCCGAAAGGTAGTAGACCTTGAAATAGGCGGTAATGACTTAAAGGAAAAAGGGTTTAGAGGCGAAAGCATAGGAAAGATCCTCAACCACCTATTGCAAGTCGTCATTGAAGCTCCTGAATTAAATAGAAGGAAGGAACTTATTGAAATGGTGGATATAATAAAACTAGAGGAGAACTTATAGATGAGCACCTTTGTTATGATGAGCACTGCGGTGGCTCTTTCAATGGATGCCTTCGCAGTGGCGGCTTCATGCGGAATTTCAAACAAGGCAAAGACTTTGGGACTGCAGGGAAAGATAGCCCTGTTTTTCGGGTTGTTTCAGGGACTTATGCCCTTGATGGGATATTTTCTTGCGGCGACCTTTGCAGACCGGATAAGGACGGTGGACCATTGGATAGCTTTCGGGCTGCTGGCATTCATCGGGATAAGGATGATCTTAGAGTCTAGAGAGGAAGACAGGTGTGGAACCGGGAAGCTGAGCAACAGATACCTTTTCACATTGGCGATTGCAACGAGCATCGATGCCATGGCTTCGGGAATAGGCTTTGCTTTCTTAGATATAAATATATGGCTGATAGCAGGAGTTATAGCACTAACTACATTTGTGATAAGCTTTGTAGGAGCCAGGTTTGGGCATAGCCTTGGGCATAAGTTTCAGGCAGGGTCCGAGATTTTTGGCGGCTCAGTGCTGATTTTGATTGGTGGCAAGATTCTTCTGGAAGGCTTGGCGATCATATGATAAAAGAACTTATAGTGGTTGAGGGCAAGGACGATATAGCAGCTGTTAAGAGAGCGGTGGATGCACATATAATTCAGACCAGCGGCCTTGGCCTTGAAGAAAAGACCTATGAAATTATACAAAACGCCGTAGAGCGTACAGGCATCATAGTGTTTACGGATCCGGATTATGCAGGAGAGAAAATCAGAAGAATGATAAATGATAGAGTTTCGGGATGCAAACACGCCTACCTGCCAAGGGATGAGGGGACCAAAAATGGAAACATCGGAATTGAAAATGCCTCTTCGGAAGCAATCATAAAGGCACTTGAAGATGTTAAGACGGTTGTTGAAGGTGATGTGATCCATACTTCGGAAAGCATAGGAAAGCTAGGCCTGCTTTATGGGGACAATGCTAAGGCGATGAGAGAAAAGACAGGGGAGGCCCTGGGTATTGGATACGCAAATGGAAAACAGTTTCTTCAAAGGATAAACGCATATCAAATAAGCGAAGAAGTCCTGCTGAGGGCTGTAAACAAAATAAAAGAAAAGGTTTGATCATATGCATAAGCTCACATCTCCAAGGACTATAGAAGATATTTTAAAAAGTCACGGATTTAAAATGAGTAAAAAATTTGGACAGAATTTTTTGACGGATGAAAACATTGTCTTAAAGATAGTAAATGCGGCAAGAGTAACAAAAGAGGATGTTGTGCTTGAGATAGGTCCTGGAATTGGGGCCATGACCGCCAAGCTTTGTGAAAGGGCAAAGCATGTAATAGCCGTTGAAATAGACAAGATGCTAATACCCATACTCGATGAGACCTTGGCCGAATACGAAAATTGTACAGTAATAAATGAAGACATCTTAAAGCTGGATATAAATGCCGAGATAATAAAGCATACCGACAAAAAAATAAAGGTCGTAGCCAATCTTCCGTACTATATAACCACCCCTATAATAATGGGGCTTTTGGAAAAAGATCTTCCAATAGAGAGCATAACGGTAATGATACAAAAGGAGGTGGCGGAGAGGATTGCAGCTACTCCGGGAGGCAAGGAATATGGAGCCTTAACCGTGGCCTGTGGCTATTATACAAAGCCACAGCTATCTTTTATCGTACCCTCCAGCGTATTTATTCCAAAACCCAAGGTGGATTCTGCAGTCATTCATATGGAGGTTAGAGATGACAGGCTTATGGATAAAAATGATAAAGATAGGTTTTTTGCTGTTGTTAAGGCCGGTTTTGCCAACAGGAGAAAAACCCTTCTTAATACGCTGTCAAACAACCTTCACTATGAAAAGTCTGATGTAAAAAAAGCCCTCTTAAAAGCTGGAATCGAAGAGAGCAGAAGGGCTGAGACCCTTTCATTTGAAGATTTTAAACGAATCGCAGAGGCATTTGGAGAGCTATAATGGCAAAAAGGACTTGTGGATAAGTTTATCCCATTGCACAAGTCCTTTTTTGATGCTATTTTTCGATGTAGTTTACCAGCTTGCCTATGCCTTCAATCTCACAGGCTATCTCGTCACCAGGCTTTAGGGTTTTTGGAGGATCAAAACCAAATCCCACTCCGGCAGGGGTTCCGGTAAGGATGATGTCTCCTGGATATAAGGTCATTCCCTTGGAAAGGTCGCTTATTAGCTCCGATATGCTAAATATAAGCTTGGAGGTTTTGGAGCTTTGCCTTGTTTCTCCATTGACCTTGGATGTAATCGTAAGATCAGGAGGATAGGCTATCTCGTCTGCTGTCACGATCACCGGTCCCAATGGACAGCAGGTATCGAGACTCTTTCCCTTGAACCACTGGGTATGCTTCATCTGGATGTTCCTTATGGAGATATCGTTTCCCACTGTATAGCCGAATATATGCTCTTCGGCATTGTCCATATGAATATTAAGGCCTATTTTACCTATTATAACTGCCAGCTCGACTTCATAGTCGATTGAGTCGGTTATCTCCTTGTGATTTAGTATCGTGTCTTCAGGCCCTATTGAGGGGTACGCAACCTTGGTGAAGTAGATTGGAAACTGGGGAATCTGTGATGGCGCTCCAGGCAGGGACTTTATTTCTTCTGCGTGATCTAAGTAGTTTTTTCCTATGCAGAATACATTTCGCCGTGGATAAGGGATGGGGCTCTCAAGCTTTATCTTATCTTCTGAGATATAGTTAATATCATTCCTCTCCAAAGCAGATAGAAGCCGTGGCCTAAATTCTTCGTATCTTTCTATAAGTTCTATCATGCTTTGGTGAGGCGTGGACACGCCCAGTTCTGTTAAATCGATTATTCCATTGTCTGTAAGCAAGCCAAGCTTCATATCGTTTGAGCCCTTGATGCTGTAATTTGCTAGTTTCATATATTTCGCCTCATTTCCAAGTTATCTTGTATTTCACTTCATACACACTATGATATAATATTTTTATAATTAAATAAATGATAAAGGGAGGAAATTCCATGAAATATGATCTCATCAGAAATTTTTACGATAATAAAGAAGATTTTTCGGATAAGGAAGTCACAATAAGTGGATGGATAAGAACCATAAGGGATTCAAACAAGTTTGGATTCATCGAAATAAATGACGGGACATCTTTTAAAGGAATACAGGCAGTATACGATGACAGCCTGCCTAATTTCTCTGAGATAGGAAAGTATCCCGTAGCTACTGCTATCGTCGCAACAGGAAAATTTGTCCTTACGCCGGAAAGCAAACAGCCATTTGAGATAAAGGCAACATCCATATCATTGGAAGCACCATCGGATTCCAAGTACCCTTTGCAGAAAAAAAGACATACTCTGGAGTATTTAAGGACTATTGCCCACTTGCGACCTAGGAGCAACACATTTGCTGCAGTTTTTAGGGTTAGAAGCCTGGCATCCTACGCTGTTCACAAGTTTTTTCAGGAGAAGGGTTTTGTCAACGTCCATACCCCGATAATTACCGCAAGTGACGCAGAAGGTGCGGGAGAGATGTTTAAGGTGACCACCCTGGATCTTTTGGATATTCCAAGAGGTGACGGGAATGAAGTGGATTTCACCAAGGATTTTTTTGAGAAGCCTGCAAGTCTAACCGTCAGCGGCCAGCTCGAAGGGGAGATATTTGCCCTTGCATTCAGAAACATATACACATTTGGTCCAACGTTTAGGGCTGAAAACTCAAACACGCCTAGACATGCCGCCGAATTTTGGATGATAGAGCCGGAAATAGCTTTTGCAGACATTAAAGACGATATGGATCTTGCAGAGGAGATGATAAAATATCTCATCAGATTCGTCCTTGAAAATGCCCCTCAGGAAATGGAGTTTTTCAACTCCTTCATAGACAAGGGTTTGTAGGATAGATTAGAGGGAATCT
>CAZOTE010000027.1:0-24395 GCA_964582705.1 uncultured Eubacteriaceae bacterium
TGACTTCAGACAAATCGATATTATCCACTTCTGCGATCCTTGCAGCCAAAGGCGTAGCCTTTACTGATTTGAAGTTTTCAACATCCGCAAGATGAACCCTTCCTTTTGGTCCGCTTCCTTTTACTAGCTTAAGGTCTATCTTTTTATCCCTGCCCGCTTTTCTAGCCGCAGGCGTCGCTCTTAACTTTCCACCTTGGTTCGCTTCCTCCTGCTTTTGCTCCGTCTCTTCCCTTTCAGGAGCTTCTTTTGTCGCTTCAGCAGGTTTTTCTTCCTTTGCAGGAGCCGCAGGCACTGCGCCTTCCGGCGGCTGCTCTCCTTCTTTTCCTATATATCCTATGACGGTAAATACAGGAAGAACGTCTCCTTCTTTTGCCGCTATCTTAAGGATGGTTCCCGATGTTTCCGCTTCTACTTCCATGTTTACCTTGTCGGTTAATATCTCAAGTATGGGGTCTCCGGTGTCTACCTTATCTCCTTCGGAGACAAGCCACTTTACGATAGTGCCTTCCTCCATGTCCATGCCTGCTTTGGGCATGATGATTTCGGTTGCCATTATATCAACTCCTTCATTTTTCCGCTTTCCGCTTTCCGCTTTCAACTTTCAGCTTTTGCTCGACCTTCCTACCTGTTCATAACCTTGTAGATCGCATCTTTGATCAAATCTACGCTTGGAACTACTGCCGCTTCCAGGTTTCTGTTGTATGGAATCGGAGTATCAAGTCCTGCAACCCTCATTACAGGTGCATCAAGGAAGTCGAATGCTTCGCTCTCGGAAATCATTGCTGCTATTTCTCCACCTAAGCCACCGGTCTTAGCCGCTTCATGAACTACTATCGCTCGACCTGTCTTTTTGACTGACTCCACGATCGTTTCAGTATCCATAGGGTAAAGCGTCCTTGGATCTATTACCTCTACGCTTATTCCCTCTTTTTCAACCGCTTCTGCCGCTTCCATTACTCTATGGAGTATTGTTCCGTATGTAACTATAGTTACGTCTGATCCTTCTTTTTTAACATCAGATTGTCCCAAAGGCAGTATAAATTCGTCGTCTACCGGAACTTCACCTTTCATTTTATAAAGGAGCTTATGCTCTACGAAGCATACCGGGTTGTCGTCTCTGATTGCGGCCTTCAAGAGCCCTTTTGCTTCCGCAGGTGTCGATGCAGTCACTACTTTTAGTCCCGGCACATGGCACAACCATGCTTCAAGGCTTTGACAGTGCTGCGCAGCAGCTCCCGTACCACTTCCCGCAGGAAGTCTCAAAGTCATTGGCACCTTTGCTTTTCCTCCGAACATGTACCTCATTTTAGCTGCTTGATTTACAAGGTTGTCCATCGCTATCGTTATGAAGTCCATAAACATCATTTCGCAAATCGGTCTAAGGCCTGTAGCCGCAGCACCCGCCGCAGCGCCTGTAATTACAGCTTCAGATATTGGTGTGTCTCTAACCCTCTCCTCGCCAAATTCTTCGAACATTCCAACGGATACACCAAATGCTCCTCCGTACAATCCGATATCTTCGCCTATGAAAATTACATTCTCATCTTTTCTCATTTCTTCGCTCATCGCAAGGTTGATGGCGTCTTTATATGTCATTTCTTTCATTTCCATTATATTTACCCTCCCATTCAATATATTATGCGTATACGTCTTCCGTTACCGACTCAACTGGCGGTTCAGGGCTGTCGTTTGCAAACTCAACGGCTTTTTCCATGTTGGTTCTTGCCTGTTGTTCAACAGCTTCGATTTCTTCCGCTGTAGCTATTTTATTTTCCAACATGAATTTCTTAAGCCTTGCTATAGGATCTTTTTCCTTCCACTGCTGAACCTCATCTTTTGTCCTGTAAGCCTGCGCATCACTTTTTGAGTGACCCAACCATCTGTATGTCTTGCTCTCTATGAGCACTGGGCCTTTTCCGCTTCTTACTCCTTCGGCAGCCTTGCTAACTGTCTCGTATACTTCTATAGGGTCGTTTCCGTCTACGATGATTCCCGGTATTCCATATGCTTTTGCCCTGTCAGCGATATCTGTTATGTTCATGTGCTTAGATATTGGCGTTGACATTCCGTAAAGGTTGTTTTCGATAAAGAAAATTACCGGAAGCTTCCAAACAGATGCAAGGTTAAGAGCTTCGTGGAAAGTACCCTCGTTTGCAGAACCGTCTCCTGCAAAGCAAAGAACCAGCTTTCCTGTTTTTTGATACTGCTGAGTAAGCGCCGCACCTACTGATATGCAGTATCCTCCACCTACTATGCCGTTGGCTCCTAGATTTCCGTTGTGGATATCCGCAATGTGCATGGATCCACCTTTTCCTTTACAGTAACCGGTTTCTTTTCCCAAAAGTTCAGCCATCATCTTGTTTATGTCCAACCCGAATCCTACAGCTTGAGAATGTCCTCTGTGAGTCAAAGACGCAAGATCTCCATCCTCTAGGGCCATGCACGAGGCTACTCCGGAAGCTTCCTGACCTACTGAAAGGTGTGTTGTTCCATGCACCATTCCTCTCGAGAAGAAATACGCGACTTTTTCTTCAAAAATCCTTGCATGATTCATTCTTAAATACATTTCCATAAGTGTTTCTTTTGATAAAGACATTTCATTACCTCCTTGGTTTGTTCTCTACATTTTTTTAATTAAGGCCTTAGCCGTTTCAGCATCGGTTATCAATACGTCTACCAGTCCGGCTTTTATTCCGCCGTAAATGGGATTGATCTTTTCTCTTGTTCCTGATACGCAGATCTTCATCGGGATTTTCCTCATATCTTCAAGCTCCGGACAGATGAGCCTGTCGTAAAATGGAGCATCTATGATATTGCCTTCAGAATCAAAGTATCGGAAGAGAAAATTGCCTACTGCTCTTTTATCGTTTAAAAACTTTAGATCTTCGTCTCCCAGCATCCCTTCTCTGAAGGGTGTCACGGATTTTCCGAGGCTTGCTATGCTGACCATTGCCATATCGCATTGTGATGCCTTGTCTAATACTTTCTTGACTGATGACTCCTGCATCAAAATCTTCTTGGTCTCTGCATTGTCCACCATCAAAGGATTGTGCATTAGGTAAGGCCTTGCTCCCAGCTTCAAGGAAATATCACGAGTTATCTCACCTGACTGCCTAGATAGCTGCTTGCTTAGTTCCCCGTCGAAAAAATGATCGAAGGGAAATACTCCTCCTGCCAGCTGCACCACGGATAAATCCAGGTTTTTTCTTTCCCTGACGATATGTTGTGAAGCATATGCAAGAGTTCTGCCCCAGGCTATGCCCAAGATAGTCTTTGGCTTTAATATCCTGTCCAGATACTCAGCTGCCGCTTTTCCTATCGCATCCATGGTCAAGTGGTTCGTGTCCTGAGTGGATGCAACCACGACTTCCTTTAGCCCAAATTTCTTTTCCAGTTGCTGCTCCAAATCGATGTAATCGTCAAATGTGTCGTCAATGGTTATCTTGACTACTCCTTCAGGTATAAGCTTTTGCACCATCCTTCCCACCTTTTGCCGTGATATGGACAGTCTGTCTGCGATTTCTTCCTGAGTCAGGTTGTCGTTGTAGTAATACTTGGCGATTTTAACCATTTGTCTTCGCTTTTCTTCTTTTAACATTTTTTCACCACCTTGGCGGTATTTTTACTCAAATCAGTGTACAAAAACCCAATATGAGAATTTGCTCAATAAACGAGGATTTGTTCAACTTAATAATATCATCATTCTATTTTAAGTTCAAGACAATTAACTCGATTTAAATCAAGAAATTATTCTCACCCTTAATTTGAAAGGAATTTACCGATTTTATGATATAATATCCGTACTAGCAGATTGGCTCGCAGAATTGATTTATTTTTCTGTGTTTGCGCAGAAAAAAAGAAAGAAATTCTATGAGCAGGTGCCAACGACCGAAACCTCTAAGGGTTGAGGATAATCTGCGAAGATAAAGCAGTACCATATAATAAGCATATTGCATTTAAATTTTAGAATAATAGGTGAAATCATAATGAATCATTTTTTAAAGACCAGCCCCCTCATTGTTATCCGTAAGCTATTTTTATACTTTTTCGGGATGTTTCTCTTATCCCTCGGAATCGCTCTTTCAATCAAAGCCGGATTGGGCGTTTCTCCCACAACATCCTTTCCATATGTGCTTAGCCAGGTAATGAGCTTTGATATCGGACTGGCCACAACGCTTGTATTTACCATATACATTGTCGTCCAGGCTATAATATTGCGGGATGAGTTCCACCATATCAACTGGCTGCAATTGTTCGTCGCATCCGTTTTTGGAGGTTTCTTATCCTTCTCCAACAACTTGGTCAACTTTATATCCCCGGAACTTTATGCTATTAGAATGGCTCTTTTCCTGTTTAGCATGCTTCTAATGGCCTTGGGAATTATAGTATACATGTCTCCAAATTTCCTGCTTCAACCTCCGGAAGGCCTGGTATCTGCCTTGGCCCAAAAAAGTGGTTGGGAGTTTGGAAAGATAAAGCTCTATTTTGACAACTTCAGCATAGTGACAACCCTCATTCTTATACTTTTTTCCGGCGTAGGCTTCATAGGAATCAGGGAAGGCACTTTTATTTCCGCTTTAGTTTTTGGCAAAGTGATTTCCATCCTTTCAAAGCGAATCACACCAATTCTTAGTGCTTATTGCAGCGCGGCTAAATAGGGGGCGTAGTGAGCATTTCTCGCTACCAACGGGAGCATCCCACGCGAACGAAGCAAAAACATATTATCGTTATTTTGTTGACAATTTCTTTTTACGGATATATAATAAATTCGATATTTATACTGTGTTATTTATAGAAAGGTGATACTATTGAACGTTAGCGATTTATTAAAAAAGTTAAGCAAAGAAAACAGGTTGGCCCCTGAAGAATACCTATATATTTTAGACAACATCGAAAAGACAGATCTGGATCTTCTATTTTCCCTGGCAAGACAAGCCAGAGACGCAACTTACGGCTCAAAGGTGTTTATGAGAGGCCTTGTAGAGTTTTCAAATTACTGCGAAAGAGACTGCATGTACTGCGGCATCCGACATTCGAACTCAAATGCCGACAGATACCGTCTAGACACCGAAAGCATCGTTTCATGCTGCAAGACCGGCCGTTCCCTTGGCTACAGGACATTCGTCCTGCAAGGAGGAGAAGACCCAACCATTACCGACGATTGGCTCATAAGCCTTGTTAAAAGGATCAAAACAGAAATCCCGGATTGCGCCATCACTCTATCCGTAGGAGAACGCTCCAGAGAGTCGTACAAGAAGCTTTATGATGCCGGCGCAGATAGGTATTTGTTGCGGCATGAGACTGCAAATGAAACTCTGTATAACAAGCTCCATCCGGGCATGAGCTTTAAGAACAGGATGAACTGCCTGCTTAATCTAAAGGATATAGGCTTCCAAGTGGGTGCGGGGTTCATGACCGGGCTTCCCGGACAGACCAATGAGGATTATGTTAGGGACTTGGTATTTCTTGAAGAATTCAGGCCACACATGGTGGGAATAGGTCCTTTTATCCCTCATGGTGATACGCCCTTTAAAAATGCTGAGGGAAAGGGCATAGACATAACCTTGTTGCTGGTGGCTTTGACGCGTCTTATACTTCCTGATTCCCTGCTTCCTTCAACGACAGCTCTCGGCTCAGCCGATCCCAAAGGCAGGGAAAAGGGGCTTCTTGCCGGAGCAAACGTGGTTATGCCTAATATCACTCCTACCGAAAACAAAGAAAAGTACATACTATATGAAGGCAAGATCTGCACAGGTGACGAAGCATCCCACTGCAGGGGATGCATCCAAGGGCGAATCGAGTCTACAGGGATGAGCGTGGACATGTCAGTAGGACATCATAAAACAATCATCTGAAAGAAACCCCTTGCGGATTCAATCCACAAGGGGTTTCTTTACTATATCCCAAAGACCTGCCATGACTTCCATACACATTGACTTTTTTGTTTTTTTATGTTTTCATATTCCTATAAACATTATTTTTTTTGGCATTTTTTAAGCACGCTTAACCTACGCCTCTTTTTTTCGACGGTCACGATAACTTCGCAAAGGAGCCATACTATGGAAAATAAAAACAAGATCAAGCTGGCCATACTAGCCGTGTCTTCCCTATTGATGATCTCGATGACGGCTTCCGCGATCTTAGCTGATATATCCGCTCATTATCCCGATGTGGATCAATCCGTCATACAGATGGTACTGACCCTGCCGGCTCTGATGGGGATGACCTTCGCCTTGCTTTCAGGACCTATTACTACAAAAATATCAAAAAAGAATCTCGTCATATTTGGCTTGATCAGCGCATTTGCCGGCGGAAGCATGGCCCTTTTGTTTGGTCCTATCAGCATATACGTGCTCCACGCCTCCAGCCTTTTGATCGGCGTGTCTCAGGGCATAAACTCTACGATGTCGATGGCCTTGATCGCAGATTATTTTTCCGGCAATGAAAGAAGCTCCCTTATGGGCCTTCAATCCGCTTTCGTTAACGGCGGCAGCATGGTCATACTCCTTGTTTCTGGGTTTTTGGCAGGAATTAAGTGGAACTACTCCTACCTCATCTACCTTATATTAGTGCCGGTTATGGCAATAGTAATCAAGAACCTACCGGGAGACAGTCCCATCCACGATGAGCATTCCTCAAAGCCAAGAGACGGCAAGCTCAATTCCGTGGTATTTTTCACTAGCATTGCCATGTTCGCATTTGCATCATTGATGTTCGTATTTCAAACCAACATTTCCATGTTCATACGAGACAACGGGCTTGGAGATGCATCTACTGCAGGTATGGTAAACTCAGTCATGACAGGAACCGGAGCCTTGACAGGAATATTCTATGGAAGGGTCAGAAGATTTTTAAAGTCGATGATAATGCCGGTGGCTGTTTGCTCCACAGGACTTGGGATGCTTTTAGTTTACGCGATAGGCTCGTTGCCGTCTGTATTTATGGCCGGTATAATGGTGGGCTTTGGGCTTTCTTCCACGATACCCACTGCGATGTTCAACGTTTCCAGTGCAGTATCCCCTATAAAAAGCGCAACGGCAATAGCCTTGACTAACGGATTTATGAATATCGGAATGTTCGCATCCCCTTTGATAATAAACCCCTTGGCAGTTAGACTAAATCCAGGGATCGACGGCTTCAGGTTTCTGCTTTCGGCGGTGGGGTTGATTTTTCTCTCTGTAGTAATATACGCAGGCAACAAATACACAAACCGCTTGCTGGCCTTGTCTGAAAGCAGCGAGCAGTAAAAAACCGGAGCAAAAGGCATTTAAGCTTTTTTCTCCGGTTTTTTTATTGTTATTCTTCAGTTGTTTATTCTTCAGTTTTTTCTTCCTCGCCTATAACGATTGGCTCAGTTCTTTCATCTTCACCGGACTCTTCTTCAGTCAAGTTAAAGGCTGAAAGCGATACTATCAACTCATCAGGATCGTTAAGAACCACTACTTCCTTATCTACCAATATATCGGATACGGTATAGTTTTCCCCTACCTGCATCTTCTCCACATCTAAAGACACGCTCTTTGGAATATCCCCTGACAAGCATTCGATATGAAGCTCATCCAAGTGGTGCACCAGTGCGCCTTCGTTGTTTAAATTTTCTGCATTCAGTATATGTATCGGCACTTGTACCTGTACTCTTTGGGTCTTGCTGACTTGTTGAAAATCCACATGGAGGATATCACCCAAAATCGGATCTCTCTGCATCTCCTTTAGCATGACGTGATATGATTTTCCATTCATTTCTAAGTCTAAAATTGCATTCGTCCCGAATTCTTTAAGGATGCTATGCATGTCCTTTTGGCTTATGGCCATTGCTTCGGGCTTTTTTGCCCCTCCATAAACAACACCTGGGATAAAATCCTGTTTTCTTAACTTCCTGGATACCCCGGTACCAGTTTGATCTCTGCTAACGCAACTAATCTTCATAATTTTCCTCCCGTATGTTAGTATTTCCTTATTATTATACCATACATTGGGAAAATCACAAAGCTAATGGCAATTTATTCCTTTATCCATCCAGAAGATACATGGTAAGAAGAAGTGCCCTTTGCAATAGCTCTCCCCTATGGATGCATTCATTGGGGGTAAACATGTCCCTGCTTGCAGGACCAAAACCACATATCACATCCGTGCTTTCCGGCACCTCTCCCCCTGCCGTAGGCAAAAGGCCTGACTCTGTTCCAAAGGGCAGCTTCCATTCTTCACTGATAATTCTCAGCTTCTCGGTCATTTGGCTTGTTCTTTCACTTTTATTGAGGGGCGGTCTTTCCTCAAGCTTTTGTATGTAGACATTTATCTCATCTTCACTTGGATGCTCGAACATTGAATAAAGGGCACCTTCAGCCTGTTGAGCAAGATCCTTATCCAAAAATGATAGGTAGACAGTGGCTCTTACCCTGTGTGGAAGGAGGATACTGTAGCGCTCGGAATGCACTTCCTGAACCGCCATGTTTATCATCTCCTCCGGTCTGCTTATATTTCTGATGCTTTCGCTTTTAGTCAAAAACCAGCTCATGGCATCCGGAGTGGTAGTATGGGCTCCGGTTCGTTGAAATGGCCCTTCTACCAATATGCTGTACTTTCTGCTCCCCCGATGTTGGTCCACTACCTTGCCGCTTAAGAAACCAGGCTGCATGATTATTACTTCTTTGGCCTTAGCTGACGCCAGTCTAAGCATATGGCTGGAATATCGCATTCCCCTGCCTTCGTCAGAATAAATGAAGACTCCCAGTTTTTTATCCCCGATTTTTCCCGCTATCTTAAGAGCGCTAAGTGCCTGGGTCACACAGGTTATTCCCGCTCTGCTAGATGCTATCCCTTCGCCGTAGAGCCATTCCGGCTCCCTTCTGAAGGGTATTGGGTATCCCCCCTTGCCGTCATGAGGAACGTCTATTGGCACCACCATCAATGTGCCTCCTTCGAATCCTTGTGTCGTCTCCCAGGTCCAAGCGGACCGGTTGTTTGTAAAATCCGATGCTTTGGTCATTTCAAGGTCTTCAAAGCTCTTTTCCAGTCTTTTTATCATAGTCCCTATTCCCACCGGATCTCCCGTCCAGCTAGGGATGTTGGTCCATTCCTTAAGCTCCTCTTCTATTTTGTCCCTGTGTTGGGTCAGGTAGGAAAATGAAATCATCTTTGGATCTGCATACAGGCTCGAGGAATTTTCTTCTACGGCCATAGGACCGAAATACCTCAGGCTTGCAATTTCAATCAGCTTATTAACAAGCTTGTTGTAATCAAGGCCGATTTTCTCCGCTGCAAAAACATAGGATCCGCTTTTGCCCAGGCTCGCCATGGAGTTTACCTCCAAAATATATGGGTTGTTGTCTTTATCCAGCCTGAAATCAACTCTTGCGCTGTCAAAGCAGCCCAGAGCTCTAAACGTTTCTATTGCAAGCTTTTGTACCCTTTTTGTAGTTTCTTCACCGATGGGTGCCGGACAAATCTTTTCAAGGGTCCTGCCGCTGGTGCCCTTTTTATCTTCGTAAGTGAATATTTTCTCTCCTTGGGAAAAAGCTATCTCCACGGGAGGCAGAGCCTCAACAGGGGAATTTCCCAATAACCCCACGTTCACTTCTCTCCCATCGATATACTCTTCCACCAGCGTTGGTGAATTGAACATGTCGTATATTACCTTTACCCCTTCTCTTAGCTCCTCTTCGTTATTTACTATCTTGAGCCCAAAGGATACCGCCTCGTCTTTCGGCTTTACGATCAACGGGTATTTTAGATCATCCTGCAAGGGCATATCAAAATCCGGAGTGTCCAAAACCGTAAACTTAGGAGTAGGAAGCCCCTTTTGCATTAAAACCATTTTTGTAAGCACTTTATCCAAGGCGACAGCATGGGTTTCCGGACTTGACCCCACGTAAGGAATTCCCAGCATCTCCAATATCCCTGGTATATGAGTATAGCGGGCTCTCCCCTGGATTCCGTAGCTCAGGTTGAACACAAGCCCCGGCCTCTCTCCAGAAATTACCGAGGGCATGAAATCCTCCAAGGCTGATATGATGTTTTTATCGCCTTCGAAGGTTTTGACCTGATGACCGCCTTCTTCCAATGCTTTTTTTATTATATCTATCGTCCCCAGTCCATACTTTTCCCTATTGGGCCTTCCAAACAGGTTTATTACCGCTTGGCTGTCTCTGTTATATATGATTGCTATTTTCATTTTATCTATCTTCCCTTCTTATTTGGCAATTCAAGTTTTTCTGGACCCTTGCAGGTTCCGTCCCTCCTGGGATCCGCAGCTCCCGTAAAGAAGCCTCCCGATTTATCAGGCATCATGACTGCCTGAACGCAACCCATGTAAAAGCTATTTTCACCCTTGTCGACTATCTCAAATCCCAGTTGATTGAAAATTCCGGTTAATTTTTCAGTTATCAATTCACTCTCAATATAAACCCTTTTTCCGCTTCCCCCGTGAATTCGGGGCCATTTTATCACTTCTTCAATTTCTTTTCCATAGGCTAGAATCCCAGATAGAATCTGGCTGAGAACCGTGGATATCCGTTCGCTTCCGGGGCTTCCGATCATCATCTTTGCTTTACCTGATTTATCGTAAACCAAAGTAGGTGCCACGCTGCTAAAGGGCTTGGCTCCAGGGAGCAGATAATATGGATGCATCACATCCTTTAAGTTGTAGGCACTCATGTAGTTGTTATAGAAAAAGCCCATATTAGATGCCATGGTTTTTGCTCCGTACACCTTTTCTATCGACTGGGTAATTCCCACCGCATTGCCAAACTTGTCCGCTACGCTTAAATGGGTGGTTTCTCCCGTGGTTTTAGGCATCATCAAGGCCTCTTTTATTCGCTCTGCCACGTATTCTCCGTTTTCTTTTTCGATCATCCATTTGTTGTCTGTCTGGTGAAACAACTCTGGATGCACCGGAAACTGTTCCCTGTTCATCAGAGCTCCATGAAACGCCAGCACAAGAATCTGGTAGTAGGTTTCTGAGTTTAATTCTACCTCTCCAGGTCCAAACTTCTCTAATGTATTTAGTATCTGAAAAAACGCTCTCCCCGCCCCAGGCGGTGGGAATGTTTCAAGCTCAAATCCGTAAAAACTGCCTTTGATAGGCTCTTTCTCCAGAGGAATCGGAATCCTCATCAAATCTTCTCTTCTTATGAGACCTCCTCTGTTTTTCATATCCTCGATTAATTTAGCTGCTGTTTTCCCAAGGTAAAAGTCTTCCCACCCGGAGCATGCCATTGATTTTAATGTCACGGAAAGATCTTTTTGATATATCCTGCTTCCTGTTTCCATGGGCTCATTACCCCTGTAGAAAAAGGACCTCGCATATTCGTCGGTTATGTTTTTGTTTTCCCTTGCAAGCAGCATGTTCTGAAGCCTTGAGAGAATATAACCCTTTCCGGCAGCTTCTACCGAAGGCTTTAAGACATCTTCTAACGTCATGGTGCCGTATTTATCCAATATATATCCTAGTGCCGCCGGCGTAGATGGAATCGTAGCAGCCCTGATGCCCTTTTTATAAGGTTTTTTAGGCAAATCCCAAGGATCGATTGAATACGGAGCTCTAGAAGATCCGTCTATCGCTATTGTCTTTTTCTCTTTATTTCCGATATGCAAAAGCGCCATGCTTTGCCCACCCAGACCTGAGGCCTGTGGCTCCGTCACCCCAAGACAAAATGCTGCCGCAACCGCCGCATCTACTGCATTTCCCCCTTTTTCAAGCATCAATGCCCCCGCATCTGTGGCATACGGACTTGCCGTTGAGACCATTCCATAGGGACTCTTTGCAATCTTGCCGTCTTTCAAGTACTTCCCCTCTTTCAGTTGTATTAAAAGTCAATATTTCAATTTCATTATACACAAAACAAGGGATTGGAGGTAGTAGAAAGTAGAAAGTAGAAAGTGGAAAGTTTGAAAGTTGGTTAGTTGGAAAGTTGGAAAGGAAAAACCTTTGAATTACTTAAAGCTTACAACTTTTTCACGAGACGGAGTCTCATTTCTCGACTGCGCAGCAGTCATTTCCCGACCCACTACGACCCTGGTGGATTCCATGCATCCTTACAACTTAGAGTCCTTTGTGTTCTTCGTAGTTCAAGATTTTGTATTTTGCTTTTCCCGAACCACCGACAGTCGCTTCAGCGACTAATACGACTGCTTGACAACCGTTTCCCGTACGGCGCAGCCGTACAACAAACAGCCGCTTCAGCGGCTTAGACGGTGCCAAAGGCACCTGCTACAGCACCTCGGACTCCTGCGGCGTCCGAGTTCGCGGGCTTCGCCCAATAAAACAACAGCCGCCCATACCATTAATAGCTAGCTTTATGGTATGGACGGCTGTTGTTTTGCTGTTTCTCAGCTTTTCGCGTAAAAAAAACCTTATGTCATTGACATAAGGTAAAATATTTTAATTGAATTATTTTACAACTACGATATTTTCTGCTTGAGGTCCTTTTGGTCCTTGAACAACGTCGAAAGTTACCGCTTGTCCTTCTTCCAAAGTTTTAAACCCGTCAGATTGAATTTGAGAATAATGTGCGAAAACATCGTTTCCGTTATCTCCTGTAATAAAACCAAATCCTTTGTCTGCATTAAACCATTTTACTGTACCACTCATATGTGTGTACCTCCTAATATTATTTTCCTAAATCATCTCAAAACAGATAACAAACAATTTAATTAGGATAACACTCATGAAAGCGCTATTTAACAGTAATTGATGTTAATACTATTTGGTAAAATTTAAGTACTTGCTTATCATAACATGTATAAACTCTGTTGTCAAATTTTTTATTTTCTTTTGCCTTCAAAATATTTTTCCATAAATTCTCTATCTTCAATCTCAAGAGCTCGCTCTCCTGCCAGGGATTCCAGATGGTGGACAAACTCGTGCTTTAAGGTATCCTCTAGTCTCTTTCTAATTCCCGACCTTGACATATTGCCATAAACCTTCATGAAAGAGCCGAAGTAAATCGTTATATACCTCCCCATAGGGCCCCCGCTGTGGTACTCCCCCAGTATGAAAAGATCACGATCCAAGGATTGCTCATTTTCTTTTTTCTGAGGCAGAAGAAGTATTCCTCCATTCAAGTCTTTAAAAAGTCCCTCCGGAAATCTTCCGACGATTTCATTAAGCATGTCTTCCATTTCATCTATTGACATCATCACATATCTCTCCTGATTTCTTCTTTACACTAGATTATACACCAAAAAACTTCTAAAAAGCTAAAATTCATATCGAAAATCTGTTGCCGTGTCTAAAAGTGGGTATATAGATACTTATAATACCAGCAAAACGAGGAGGAAGGATGAATGAAAAATTTACTGTTGAACGTAAGTGGAATGAGCTGTTCCCATTGTGTCAGCACGATAGAGAAGGCCTTATCTTCTTTGGAAGGAGTCATAAGCGTTGTCGTCAGTCTTGAAGACAAAAACGTCTCAGTCGATTACGATGAAACCAGGCTGAATCCAGAAGCAATCAGCGATACCATCCAAGATAGTGGCTACACCGTTTTATAGCGCCTATAAAGCCTCCCTTTGAACCTACATTCAGATTGTGGTAAAATTATACACAGGTTGTTTATCTAAAAGAAAAAGGAGGTTTTAAAATGGCTAGTCTCTCCATGTATGGTCCTGGAGACGTGGAAAGCGTTTCAAACGCCTTGTCCAATGATATCTTAAACAGCGGGGTAAGTTGCGAGCTTGTGGACACGATAAACAGAACAGTTGGACAAACGTCCATATGCATTATGGTATTCGAAAAATATTATATGCGCTCCTCCAACAGAGCGAGCCTTATGGTTAGCGTCATCGGAGATAATAAAAATGTCTGTGTCGACGCTATAGGTGCAGGCGGAGGTCAGGGAGCGTTTTTCAGGTTTTCTTGGGGCGCTGAAGAAGATTTTGTAGCAGAAGTTGAAAAGTCCCTTAAAAAATTCGGATTCAGATAGCTCACTACTTTTCTTGAGGAGTTGTTACCATGGCAACGGCATTTGTAAAGCCTGGCGCATGTGGTCTGGAATCTAAGATCGTTAAAGTAGAGTGTGGCCTGGCTCTTACCAGGGATGTGGAAATTAAGATAAGCAGGTAAAAATCTAAAAGGGAACATCCATTTGATAAGATGTTCCCCTATTTCTTATTGCGGGATAACCAATACCTGATTTACATATATCAGGTTTACGTTTTTTATGTTGTTTGCTGCAGCTATTCGGGTCACGGTCACTCCATATCTTCCTGCGATTGCCGATAGGGTATCCCCAGCTTTTACAGTGTATCTAACCTGGGTTCCCGGTTGTGGCGTTGGTTGTGGTACAGTTCCGGTACCCGGAATGACAAGCACCTGTCCTACTCTTATGAGATTTACATTAGTTATGTTGTTTGCATTCGCTAATTGAGTCACCGTCACTCCGTACCTTCTGGCAATTGCTGATAGTGTATCCCCGGCTTTTACTGTGTATCTAACCTGGGTTCCCGGCTGTGGCGTCGGTTGAGGTGCAGTTCCAATCCCTGGAATGATCAGCACCTGTCCTACTCTTATGAGATTTACATTAGTTATGTTGTTTGCATTTGCTATCTGGGTTACAGTTACTCCATACCTTCTTGCTATACCGTACAAAGTGTCCCCAGCTTTAACCACGTAAGTTGTCTGCTGCGTTATACCCAGAAGCTGATTTAACGTCACAAACTTGTATCCTTGAGATTTCAAGTTGCTGATAATTCCGGGAAGTGCTGCGACAGTGTTTTTAGCACCTGAGCCGGTATGCATCAAAACTATCGCTCCAGGTGTTATGTTGTTGCGCACTCTGTTTGTTATATCGGTCATGGAATCACCCCGCCAGTCTATGGTATCAATTGTCCAATAGATTGTTTTAGTATATCCTGCCACTCCTACCGCTTTCAAAACCGAAGCATTGTAAGCACCAAATGGAGGCCTGAAATATGGCTTAGTGCTCTTGCCTATTATTTTTTGGATTAGATTGTCAACCTTTGAAAGCTCTTCTGTAATCTTGGCTGCCGTTATTTTAGTAAAATCAGGGTGTGAATATGAATGGTTGCCTATTATGTGACCTTGCTGGTCAATTTTCTTGATAAGATCCGGGTGATGTTCTGCAGCTCTGCCTGTTACAAAGAAAGTTGCCTTGATATTGTTTTTTGCAAGGATGTCAAGTATCGGATTTATGTTTTTTCCGTCGTCTCCGTCGTCAAATGTAAGTGCCACGAGTTTTTCAGTGGTACTGCCTTTTGTAATCAGCTGGGAATCAGCTGAAAAAACCGGAGCCGAAGCCAACAACAAAAGGACTGCTGCAAAGGAAATGATCTTGAGCAACTTTGTTTTAAGGTACATATCTTTTCACCTCGCGTAGCAGATTAATATTTATCCCTACATGGCATTTATACCCCAAAAACCGTTGAGTCAACCCGCCTCATATCCAAGCTCAGGGTCATACTCGATTGCCATAGTTGGACAATCCTCTACAGATTTCAATACCCTTTCCAGATCGTTGTGATTAATTTCCTCCATCATAACCCTTGCCTTATTGTCGAAAATTTCGTAGTACTCCGGAAGCATCTTTACACATACGCCGCAGCCCACGCAGTAATCCTCCTTGATTTCAAACACACCTGTTTCCTTGAAGTTTTTATCTGCAGGCAAATCCTTTCTTTTAACAACCTTTGACATAATCTGCGCCATTATAAGTATTGCCCCTACTGTGAGTAGCCACCTTGCCGCCATAAACTCAACTCCTAAAAATTTCACCTCATTTGCTAGCATGGGGATTTTAATAACAGCCCAAGAGCTTAATACGATTACGATATTTGTAATGCTTGCTCCTTTTCCCACCAATGTTTTGCAGACAGGAAAGGCTGCATATATTGGTCCTGCAGAAATGCTGCCCAAAACCAGGGAATAGATTTTCCCTTTCCAGCCTGAATCTTCACCAAAGCTGTCCATGATTATTTTTTTAGGAACTAGCGCCTCTAATACCACGGTAAATAGAAATATGACAGGTAAGACCTGGAACATCTCGATGAGATAGTAAACACTGTTATTAACCGATGTAAAAGCTTTATCGGGAGAAACAGCAAACATACCCATATATAATAGAACTACTGCAAAAATGAGCTTATTGCCTTTCACCAAACTAAGAATCTTCATAACACCACCCCCATCAACAGCGCGATGGACACAGCAAATACAAAGCTTAAACTATTTCTTAAAAATGTAAACTTAAGGCCAAATTCTTTTTTCTCCAACGAGAAGGTTACTACGCCCACCATTGTCAAGGTTGTTAAAAATGCTACTGCCGGCACCACGCTGGCACCTGCATCAACCAAAGAGCCAACAAGGGGGAATGCCACAAACGCCGGTATCAACGTGATGCTCCCAACGATTGCAGACCCTATCGTAGAAAACAATACATTTGAAGATCCCAAAAAATCTTTGATGCTCTCCGGGGGAACCATCGTAAGTATAAAACCAATCAAAAATATGACTCCGATTATCTCGCCTATCATATTTTTCATCATGCCCTTAGATTTTTTCATGGCTTCAAAGGTCTTTTGCCTGTCTTTCTTTAGAGACGCCGCAAACAGAACTAATGCTATCACCCAAAATATTTTTGTGAAAATATCCATACCGTCCTCCTAATATTGATTTTTTAACAGGATATCATTATAATCAAGAATAAGTAGTTACCAAGGTAACACAAGGAGGCTCTGTTGAAAGAATATATCGATTCAATAAAAAACACCGTCCTAGCATCTTCTCTTCCGGAGTCTGTAATATATAATCAGCTTATTAAAGGAGGCTTCAAAGTTGAGAACTATTCAGCAGGGGCCTTGCTCCATATAGATGGAGAAGAATGCACCAGTTTAGATATAATACTTTCGGGGAAGATCGTAGTTGAAAGAATTGACTTGTCGGGGAATCTTCTGACTATATCAGAATTTCACAGAGACGACATCTTGGGAGGCAACCTGCTTTTTTCCAAACAGCCTTTCTATCCCATGACTATTACAGCCAAGACACCTTCAATAATTTTGTCCATGGATAAAAATACGCTCTTTCAAATATTGTCGGAAAATCCTGAATTCCTTCTGACATACCTGGAGTTCATTTCTGACAATGCAGCAATTCTAGGTAATAAAATCAAACACTTTATAAAAAAAAGCATACGGGAAAGCGTAATGGCTTATCTTGAATACGAATCTAAGAGACAAAAAAGCACGGTAATCCAGCTGGATATGACAAAGAAGGCACTGGCTGAGAGAATTGGAGTCGAGCGCACCTCCCTGTCCCGAGAACTCGGGAAGATGAGAAAGGAAGGGCTGATTGCATTTGACGGAAAATCCATAACCCTGTTGAGTTAACGGCCAAGTTGCCTGCATCCTTGGCTTTTGTTTGCCCACTCAACTTTCGGGTATTAAACTAGTGAAACAAAAATCAAAGGATGTTGTATTTGTGAAAAAAATTTTAATTCCAGTTGACGGATCCGACTTTTCCAACAGGGCTGCAGAAAAAGGAAAAGAAATCGCCAAATCTTTTGGAAGCAAAATTGTTTTACTTCACGTTAGGGACCTAAATTTCTCAAAATATCCTCATGACCCTTCAGTTTACTACGATGTTACTTCCACATTAGAAAAAATCTTAGCCGAAGGCGACAAAGAAGGCACTATATTGCTGGAAGAGACTAAAAAGAAATTCGACGACATGTCCGATATGGTTGAAACAGTATTCCTTAAAGGCAATGTTGCCTCATCAATTGTTGACTTTGCAGAAGAAAATGACATAGATTTGGTTGTGCTTGGCTCCAAGGGACTAGGCGCCAAGGGAATAAGGGGAGCTCTCCTTGGAAGCGTAGCTGACAAAGTCATTCACCAAGTTAGCAAGCCCGTATTGCTAGTAAAATAACGTGTGAAGCTCCGGTTTAGATACCGGAGCTTTTCTCAATACAATGGGTGAAGTCCCCCTTATACACAGATCAATTTAATTCTTCCAGAAAATTTTCAATTCTTTCAGCATACTCTCTATCACCCCAAGGCTTTAAAAAGTCCTCGCCTTCAAGGATCATATGGTGGTTTCCTTCCTTTTCCCAATACAAAACATGTTCAGGCGCTTTATCAAGTATTCTTTGGAGGTTTTCAATAGGCACCTGATCATCACCTTTAGAGTGAATCAAAAGCGCCGGTCTGTCTCCCAGCCTTTCAATTTGAATTTTTGGAGAGAGGCTCCCAGCATCCCAGCCATACTTCATGTTTGTGTATAGCTTTACGAAAGGCCTCTGAAGAGCAACATAAGCTTTAGGCGCACCCATCATCAGCATGTTGTCCGCAAAATTGTCTTCAAAGGCGGAATATGCCGACAAGCTTACTACACCGTCAATGTCATCATTGTTTCCAATGGCATTTATGGCAACTGACCCTCCCATGGAAAGGCCGAATACAATTATCGGTTTTTGCTTCATTTCGCCGCCTTCAACTATATGTGAGACTACGGCATCTACATCCATCGTCTCTTCGTAACCAAGTGCTATAACATCCCCTTCGCTCTCTCCATGTGCTCGCATTTCAAGAAGGTAGCTATCATATCCCAGCTCCCTCATCCATCTAGCATGACCGTAAAATGCCGTTACAGATGGGTTATGTATCCCTGAAAGAAATATTACAGAACCCTTTGGATCGTCTGCTTCAACGTAATATGCAGCCACATGGAGCTTATCCTCAGTCTCTAGCATAAGTTTCTGGCTCTCAAGTCCAAAATCATCGGCATCAAAAGTCTGACTGAAACTAACATGCATATTTACCATGTCCTTTATTATCATATGTGGCACGTAGGTTAAAACAGCGATAAACACCAAGACAACTACTCCTGTCAAAACAGCTGCTATTTTATAAATTTTCTTCTTCATCTAGTTACCTTATTTAACGAACGCGTAGTCAAGATACGGTCATTACCCTCTATTTTATTTGAAAAATCAATACCATTTTACCACAAAGGGGCACGAAGTTGGAATCCACGCATCCTTACAACTTAGAGTCCTTAGTGACCTTTGCGATTCAATATTTATCTTTTGTATTTTCCGACTCACCTTTTCACAGCGCATATCTCTTCTGCTTTATGATAACTAGCGCAACCGCTAAAAATGCGACTGCAAAAGCCAGCTGAACCAGCATGCCGTAGATTATAATGTCCATGGATGATTGTGCCATGCCATTTAATCCACTTATAGTATCATTTACCCTTACATACCAGAAGATTGGATTGAACGTACCCATAATTTTTAGTTGGTCACTAAGAAGGGCCTGAGGTACGAATGATCCTCCTAAAAACGACAACCCCAGGGAAAACACGTTGCCTAATGGATCGATTGAATTTTTAGTTGCAAAGCTTGATACAAAGAAGCTTATGCTCAGACAAAGCACGGTCAGCACGAAGGAGTTTAACACAAACAGCATCGACCCTGGCTGGCTTATTGAATTTCCGTTTATTACAAAGGCCACAACAGCAAATGTTATCCATATCACAAGAGCTATAAGCAGGTTGCTTAAGATCAACTGGTAGTTGTAGCTCTTAGTGCTGATGGGGGCACAGTAATTGCGCATTTTTATTTCTTTGTTGTTGAATATCAACATTATCCGCCCGACCATTGAGATCAGCATCGCTATCATTATGTAGGATAAAAAGTTGAAGTAAAGATTCAGTCCGGACATGCTGTCACCTGTTGCGCTGTCCAGGAAAGAAACGTCAGCCTCTACCGAAATATCGCTGGCTATGCGCTGATTTATTTCTTCTATAGGCATATTGGGATATGCCATCATATAAAGCCTGGCAGTGTTTAAGTAGCTTTCGATTATCGTTTTTGCATACTGGGCGCTTGTTGAATCGGGCACTGACAATGTACTGATTTTTTGATATCCCTCTGATGCAAAACCGTCTTGGAACCCTTCAGGTATAGTTACTATAAACTCTGTATCTCTAAAAAACAGCGCGTCTTTGACGCTGTCCTCGTCGCTATCTATTTCAACAGGCCTTGCTACGCTTTTAAGGTAATCTTCAAGACCATTGGCCAGTTCTGATCTGTCCTCATTTATTATCGAGACTCTTACCTTCGATATTTGAAAGGCATCTTCAACCTGGGTCCCGGTGCTTCCGGAAAAAAACATCATAAGCCCAACAAAGATTATAGTGTATATAATGAAAACTGCCAGAAATTTTCTAGGAACAATCTTATAAAATAGTTTAAATACTTGCATATTTCTGCCTCCTTAATACCAATATGCTGATAGCACAATATACTACTCCCCAAAAAGCCAACAATCCGATATTAAAATAGTATCTTTCGAATGTATCGTAATAGTAAAGCGCATACAGTCCGTCAGTTATCAGATTCGCAGGATTTATGTATCCGATGATAGGCGCATTTTGCTGAATGATGTACTTCATTTGAAGGACCATAAGTCCGGATAAAAAGCACATTATGACTACTATGTTTGATATGAGCATGTCCTTGATATCTGACTTGAATTTAGTAAATGCCCCAAACAGTGTGCCAAACATCGTTCCGGTAAAACATCCTACCAGGCATAATGCTATTATGTGAAGAATCTTGTCTCCAAACTCCACCTTTAGTATTTGGGTAATATAAGCGATGAGTATCATGGCCGATGACATCTGAAACAATATCGTCGCAGCAGTCATTGAAATAAAAGCCTTTAGCTTGTGGGTAGGCGCAATATTTATCCTGGCTGCCACCGGGGATTGGTTTGCCTGAATCAATGCTGTGCTGTAACATCCTGCAATTGCAGAAAACAGGCAAGTCATGGCCAATAGAGCATAAAAGTATATCACTACCGGATTCATCGAATTATTTACAGGTGTTTCCTCCAAGTGCCCTTCACTATAAGCGATGTTTTCTAAAAAATCCGTCTGCAATATTTCCGGATTCCCTTCTATTATGGTGTAAATAGTCGTGGAGACCTGCAAGTAGCTGTCTAAAAAAACTTTGGATATTGATTGGTTTATCCCGGAGTTGAGTATCTTCAACTCGAGCCCGCCATCATTTTTAAGATAACCTGAGATGCTGTTTTCTGAGAGTTGTTCCTTGGCCTGATCTTCTGTCAAGTAAGATATATCGAAAAGCCCGCTATCTTCCATGGCATCTTCGAGACCCATGGGCATCTCATTTTCTGTTGTCAATGCGATGTTTACTTTTTGAAATCCTTCCCCGGTTGTCAAGTTTTGAAAAGCCAGGTTGAAAAAAGTAGCCAGTATTATGGGAAAGAAAAGCATCCAAAATAGTGCCATTTTGTCTTTTACCATGGATTTAAAGCTATACTTAAATATATGAAATGACATGTCGCACCTCCTTAATCTCTAAGTTCCTTACCTGTTATTTCTAAGAATACGTCATTTAATGTGGGAAGCTCTGAGTAGATCTTTCCGTAGCTGATATCATGATCTGCGATGAAACTCATCAGGTTCACCAGGTTGCTGGCACCGTTTTTCTGTCTGACAGTAAGCACGTTATCTCTAAGCTCTGCATCTATAACGTTTGGCATTTCATTTACCATATGCACATGTTCATCACTTAAATTGAAGGTTTCCACCACTATCTTCTCTCCAAGGGATATCATGGATTTTACTTCTTCCTTGGTTCCGGCAGCAATTATCTTTCCCTTGTCCAGTATGACCAGTCTTGAGCAAAGCTGCTCTATTTCCTCCATGTAATGGGATGTGTAAATTATAGTCGCACCTTGAGCATTCAGTTTTTTTATGCCTTCCAGGATGTTGTTCCTGCTTTGAGGATCTACTGCTACCGTAGGCTCATCCAGTATTATGAGCTTAGGCTTGTGA
Organism: uncultured Eubacteriaceae bacterium; assembly: GCA_964582705.1. GTDB lineage: Bacteria > Bacillota > Clostridia > Eubacteriales > Alkalibacteraceae > Alkalibacter. The sequence goes on from CAZOTE010000027.1 coordinate 21,827, forward strand.
GCTATTCCGCAGGCGATGTTAAGTCTTCTTAGGAGTCCTCCGCTAAGCTTTTTGGGTCTGAACTTAACAAAGTCTTTTAGCCCAACAGCTTCGATCGCTTCTTCAACCAGCTCTTTTCGCTTGTTCTTATCCGTTATATACAAGCCGCAAAAATAATCGATATTTTCATAGACGTTTAGTTCATCAAAAACCGCTACGTTTTGCATCACGATTCCTATGTCTCGTTTTATATCATAGGCGGATGGAGTCATCTCCATACCAAAGACCTCTATATTCCCCTTGTCGTATTTAAGAAGGGACAACAGGCAGTTTATCGCAGTCGTCTTGCCGGAGCCGTTTGGCCCCAATAAACCGAAGATCTCTCCTTCTTCGATTTCAATATTCAAATGGTCCAAAGCGATGAGGTCTCCATATCTTTTTACCAGGTTTTCAATTTTAACTATCATCATTTATCAATCCTTTCCTTTCTTTATAGTCTTATTGTAGCCTAAGATATAAACAAAAGGCAGTGCCAACTGTCATCAATAGAACATGACAATTGTCATATTCAATTTCACAACCAAATCTGCTATGCTATAATTAAAACAAATCATTTTAGTGGAGCGTGCCATGGGTAATATTTTAAACAAATTGATAATATTTATTGGCTCGGCAGGGTTGCTGCTGCTGGAGCATGATCCATATGAAGCTATCATCGCCATTTCCGTAGCAATCGCCGCCAGCGGGCTAATGGAGTATTTCAACAACGAAAAATTATCAAAGCTGCTGTTTGTGGTCTATGCGTTATTATCTGCAGCGTATCTGCAGTTCGTGTTTTTCTTGCCCCTTATGGCCTACGATTTATTTAAGACAGAAGGCCAAGCTCTTACCCTAATGGCCCTTATTCCATATGCCCTGCATTTTAACAGCCTTTCATCTTCATCGGTCTACACGCTTATCATCGTGTTTATAATCGTCTTTCTTTTGAAAGCGCGAGCGATAAACGAAAATAATCTAAGGCAAGACTACATAGACCAACGGGATTACCTGACTGAAGTTTCCCTGTCACTAGAGGAAAAAATCAACGAGCTGGTCATAAAGCAGGATATAGATGTAAATTTCGCCACTCTTAATGAGAGGAACAGAATCGCCCGGGAAATACACGACAACGTTGGGCATCTTCTCTCCAGCTCTATACTTCAAATCGGGGCTATCATGGCTGTCAGCAATGAGGAAAATACCATCAAAAGCCTTGAAGCAGTCAAGGATACATTAAATGCAGGGATGAACTCCATCCGAGACAGCGTTCATAACCTGCATGATAATTCCATTGACCTCCACGCAGAAATAGATAGGATTATAAAAAGCTTCACCTATTGCAATGTGAAGCTAAACTACGATATCACAGGAGATATGCCTGCAAAGGCAAAATACTCGATCATCGCCATAATCAAGGAGGCACTTTCTAATGTCATGAAGCATTCAGACGGGGACTTTGTTTCCATAAGCCTATACGAACATCCAAAGCTGTTTCAGCTTATAGTATACGATAACGGAAGCAAAAAATCAGATCTTGGAGCTGCCAAAGGCATGGGGATAGAAAGCATAAAACAAAGGGTGGCAGCCCTTAGCGGAAACATCAATATCGATCAGTCAAAAGGTTTTAAGATATTCATTTCTTTTATGAAATCTTAGATCCAACAAAACAGGGGGTCCTATTATGAATATAATCATAGTTGATGACGACAAGCTCGTCTCATCATCTCTAAAGACTATTATAGAATCAAATGAAAACTTTAATGTCTTGGCAACAGCCAATTGCGGAGAAGATGCTATAGCTCTTTATGGTATCCATCAGCCTGATATTCTATTGATGGACATCAGGATGGGAGAAATGAGCGGACTGGAAGCTGCAGAAAAGATACTTGAATCTTACCCAAGGGCAAAAATCCTCTTCCTGACTACTTTTGCAGATGATGAGTACATAATAAAAGCTCTAAAGATAGGCGCCAAGGGCTATCTTTTAAAGCAGCACTACAACAGCATAATCCCCGCCCTTAGCTCCGTCTATTCGGGACAGAATGTCTTTGGAGAGGAAATCACAAGCAAGCTGCCTACAGTGATGTCCAACAACCATAAAATATGCAATTACAGCGATTACGGCATTTTAGACAAGGAATATGAGATAATAACCTTGGTGTCAAAGGGCCTGTCCAACAAGGAAATAGCAAAGGAGCTATTCTTAAGCGAAGGGACCGTCAGGAATTATATAAGCATTATCCTTGAAAAACTTAAGCTACGAGACAGGACCCAGCTGGCCATATTTTACTTTAATCATTTAGTGTAGGAAACGAACGCTTAATTATTAATCATGCTGTCAATGATTAAGGATGTTTTTACACACCCTTAATGTCAGTTTTGAGGAATAGTTGGGAAGTGTCCCCTACTTTGTTCGGCCTTGCCGCACGGTAAATGACTGCTGCGCAGTCGAGAAATGGAACTCCGTCTCGGTAAAAAGTTGTAAGATTTAAGTAGTTAAGATGTAAGTTTGCATGGAGTTTTATTGGGGTCTGTGGTAGGGCACAGAGAC
>CAZOTE010000028.1:0-6343 GCA_964582705.1 uncultured Eubacteriaceae bacterium
GTTTGCATGGAGTTTTATTGGGGTCTGTGGTAGGGCACAGAGACCCTACTCTACAACCACTTTCTGCTTTCCAACTTTCCACTTTCCAACTGACCAACTTCCTGCTTTTACTTATATCTTATATCTTAGAACTTATTACTTGAAACACGCGCGTTGCGCTTTTCCCGCGAGTAAAACGAGCTCTTTTCGCTCCTGAAAAGGAGCATCCCACGTGAGCGAAGCGAACCTTTAACTATTGTTTGACCATTACACTACCATGTTTAACAATTGCTTATCCATTATCCTACCATGTTTAACACTTATTCCCCACAAGTCTTGCCAATTTCAGATTTTCCTGAGATTTCTCGCAATGCTCGAAATGACGGTATTTAGCATAGGGACCGGATACGACACTTTCCACAAAAAAAGCACCGGCTCTCGCCGGCACTTTCTATCTATTCTCTTTGGTTTTTGATACTTCGATTCTGACAATGGCTCTTCTAAGCGCAGCCTGTGCCCAAACAAGATCCTGGTCGCTTTTCTTAAGAGCGGCCTCAGCCGTCTCTTTTGCTTTAAGCGCCCTTTCAACATCTATCTCCTCAGGCCATTCCGCCGCATCCGCCAGTATGACCACCTTTTCCGGCTCAATCTTAGCAAAACCGCCAAGCAAGGTAGCGCTTTTGAACTTCTTCGGATCCGAGTAGATTTTCAGCTCACTTAAAGCAAGGGTTGTCATCAAGGGTGTATGGTTGGCGAGGATCGCCATGTTCCCCTCGGCGCCCTTTAATACGATTCTGTTGATTTCACCGTCATAAAACACTCTTTCGGGTGTGATGATCAGCAACCTGTATGTGGACATCCCATCACCTTCCTTATTTTTTAGCTTTCATTCTCTCAGCTTTTTCTATAGCGTCATCTATTGTTCCTACAAGCAGAAAGGCGCCTTCCGGCAATTCGTCATGCTTGCCTTCCAATATCTCCTTAAATCCTCTTATAGTCTCATTGATGGAAACGTACTTACCTTCAAGTCCGGTAAACTGCTCTGCTACGTTGAAGGGCTGGGATAAGAATCTCTCGACCTTTCTGGCTCTCGATACGATAATCTTATCCTCATCAGAAAGCTCGTCGATACCTAATATCGCGATGATATCTTGAAGCTCCTTGTATCTTTGCAGAATTTCCTGAACTCTTCTGGCAACTCCGTAGTGCTCATCCCCAACGATCTTTGGATCCAAAATCCTTGACGAAGAGTCAAGGGGGTCTACCGCAGGATAGATTCCCTTTTCGGAAATCGCTCTGTTAAGTACAGTCGTCGCATCAAGATGGGCAAAGGTGGTAGCTGGAGCCGGGTCTGTAAGGTCATCAGCAGGTACATAAACTGCCTGTACTGATGTGATGGATCCCTTGCTGGTAGAGGTAATCCTCTCCTGTAGGGCTCCCATCTCAGTAGCTAGCGTAGGCTGGTACCCTACCGCACTTGGCATCCTTCCAAGAAGGGCTGAAACCTCTGAACCTGCCTGAGTAAATCTAAATATATTATCGATGAACAAAAGCACGTCCTGTCCTTCTTGATCTCTGAAGTATTCTGCCATGGTAAGGCCTGTCAGAGCTATACGCATCCTCGCTCCAGGCGGCTCGTTCATCTGTCCGAAGCAAAGAGCGGTTTTGTTGATTACTCCGGATTCCATCATCTCGTAGTAAAGGTCGTTTCCTTCCCTCGTTCTCTCTCCTACGCCGGCAAAAACAGATAATCCGCCGTGCTCCGTAGCTATATTGTTAATAAGCTCCTGGATAAGCACGGTCTTGCCTACGCCCGCACCGCCGAACAGACCGATTTTTCCACCCTTTGTGTAAGGGGCTATAAGGTCAACTACCTTGATTCCGGTTTCGAACATCTCCGGTTGAGTCTGCTGCTCTTCAAATGAAGGAGCGTTCCTGTGTATGGGGTGTCTTTCGATATTTTCCTGAACCGGCTTTCCGTCTATGGGCTCTCCTAGTACGTTGTACATCCTCCCCAAGGTATCTTTGCCTACCGGCACCTGGATAGGTTTCCCTGAATCTACAGCTTCCATGCCTCTTCTTAGCCCGTCGGTTGAATCCATTGCTATGCATCTTACTATGTCGTCCCCAAGGTGCTGGGCAACCTCGACTACCAAAGTGCCGTCAAGGTGTTTTATGGTGATTGCATTGTATAGTCTTGGCAGACTTTCTCTTTTGAACTTAACGTCTATTACCGGACCTATAATCTGCACAATCTGTCCTGTGTTCTGTGACATTTTCTTGCCTCCAATCTTTGTTTGTTGCGTGATTATTTAAGGGCTTCCGCGCCGCCGATGATTTCAGTAAGCTCCTGTGTTATCTGAGCCTGTCTAGCCCTGTTGTAATGAAGGGTCAAAACGTCTATCATCTCGTTCGCGTTTTCTGTTGCGGTTTCCATGGCCATTCTTCTAGCACCTTGTTCGCTGGCGCTTCCTTCAATCATGGCTCCGTAGACCGTGTTCCATATATACTTGGGTATAAGGTAATCCAACAATGCTTCCGGCGAGGGCTCATATGTCATGATAAGAGGGATGAAGCCCTCTTCAGTTTTTTTCTCCTCGTCGAATTCATGAGGACTAATGGGCAAGAGCTTTATGTTGTTTGCCTTTTGAGTTATGGTCGATACGAATTCGGTATATGCAAGCACTACCTCGTCCACCTCTCCATTGGCATACATCTCCATAATTTGCTTTCCAACCTCAGATGCATTCGCATAAGTAGGCTGCTCGCTCATTCCGGTAAAATCCCTTATCACTTCATAGCCTCTTTTTCTGAAGTAGTCCCTACCCTTGGTTCCAAGGGTTATAAGACACGCCTTCTCCTTGTCCGTTATCGCATTTGTTACCGATTTGATTACATTTGCATTGTAACCGCCAGCCAAACCTCTGTCGGCGGTTATAACGACATAAAGCGTTTTTTTCACTTCCCGTTCTTGAAGATAAACGCTTTTTACCTTGCCGGCTTGCGCCGCCATCTCCCGCATGCTGCTTAACATAGTGTCGAAATAAGCCTTCCTTGCCTCGGCTTTCATTCTTGCCTTACGGAGTTTTGACGAAGCTACAAGTTCCATGGCATGGGTAATTTGTTTGGTACTGTTGACACTTTTTATTCTTCGTTTGATATCGCGAATATTTTCCGCCATGGGGTTTCACCTCCGTTTTTAGGCATCTTTAAGTTCATCGAGGTATTTGTCTGTAAATTTCTCGATGAGCTCCCTCATTTTTTCTACTACTTCGTCTGACAAGCCGCCTTTGCCTTTAATTTCTTCAAGTGTATCCTTGTGATTTATATCAGCAAATTCGATAAGGCTCTTTTCGTAATCCTTTATCATGTTTACCGGTACCTTTGCAGCGTAGTCATTGGTGATAGCATAAATCGCAAGAACCTGATGCTCCACCCTCATAGGCGCATATTGATCTTGCTTTAGAAGTTCAACTACTCTCTCTCCTTTTGCAAGCTGAGCCTTTGTCGCATCGTCAAGGTCTGAACCGAACTGGGCAAATGATGCCAGCTCCCTGTATTGGGCGTACTCGATTCTTAAAGGTCCTGCCACTTTTTTCATGGACTTGATTTGTGCCGCTCCACCTACCCTGGATACAGATATCCCCGGGTTGACCGCAGGTCTTATTCCTGAATAGAAAAGCTCTCCTTCGAGGAATATCTGCCCGTCGGTTATTGAAATAACGTTTGTCGGGATATACGCCGATACGTCTCCCGCCTGGGTTTCGATTATAGGAAGTGCAGTCAGAGATCCTCCGTCCTTCATTTTTGCCGCTCTTTCAAGCAGTCTGGAGTGAAGGTAGAATACATCTCCCGGATATGCTTCTCTGCCCGGTGGCCTTTTAAGAAGTAGAGACATCGCTCTATAAGCCACTGCGTGCTTGGAAAGATCATCATAGATTATGAGAACGTCTTTTCCCTGAAGCATGAATTCCTCTCCGATTGTAACGCCTGTATAAGGCGCCAAATATTGAAGGGGTGCCAGCTCGCTTGCCGTTGCGGCGACGACGATTGAATAATCCATAGCGCCTGTTTCCTGCAGCTTGCTTACTATCTGTGCTACGGTTGATGCCTTTTGACCTATTGCTACGTAGATGCATATAACATCTTCGCCTTTTTGATTAATCATGGTATCTACAGCCAGCGCGGTCTTGCCTGTCTGTCTGTCACCGATTATAAGTTCTCTTTGGCCTCTACCGATGGGGATCATCGAATCTATCGCTTTATATCCCGTTTGAAGAGGTGTATCAACAGACTTTCTCTCTATTACTCCAGGGGCTTTAACCTCTGCCGGTCTAGTCTTGTTGGTTGATATTGGGCCTTTTCCATCAATTGGATGCCCCAAGGAGTTAACCACTCTGCCTATCATTGCATCTCCTACAGGAACCTCAACGATTTTTCCCGTACATTTAACCTTGTCTCCTTCGACGATCTTTGTATCGTCACCTAAAAGTACGCAACCTACGTTGTCTTCTTCCAGGTTAAGTACCATCCCGAATACTTCTTGAGGAAACTCCAAAAGCTCTCCAGCCATTGCATTTTCCAAACCGTGTATCCTGGCGATACCGTCTCCTACTTGAATCACTGTACCTACATCTGCAGTTTCAAGTTTATGCTCATATTGTAAGATTTGTTCTTTAATAACCTTGCTAATTTCTTCAGGTCTGAGATTCAATTAATTCACCCCTAACTCTTGTAGTCTTATTTCTTTCAAATCATTCTTAAGCATGGCGACTTTTCGCCTAATGCTTCCGTCTATTACCTGGTCTCCCACGTAGACGATCAAGCCTCCGATTATATCCAGATCTATTCTTGATTGTATTATTACTGTTTTTTTGTATTTTTTCTCAAGCTTTTCTTTTAGTCTCTTTATGTCGTTTTCTTCTAAAGCTACTGCCGATACCACGGTGGCTTCCACCATGTTGTTCTCTACAAAGTAAAGGTCTTTGAACGATTCGAAAATATTCTTCAAATCTGCAACCCTGTTCTTATCCACTGAAATCATTAATAAGCTGTATAAGAAACCATCTATCTTGTCTTTGAACAGATTTTCAAAAATGTTTTTTTTCTCGTCTGACTCTACGCTTGGGAGCATCAAGATTTCCCACATTTTTTCTTTGCTGTCCAGAGCTTCAATGATAGACTTGAACTGATTGTAGATTTCATCGGTCTTGCCTTTTTCTTTTGCGACCTCCAGCAAAGCCTGGGAATATTTTCTTCCTACCAGACTCATTTCGCTTCTCCCGCCTCTTCAATAAAATTTGCAATCAGCTTTTGATGCTTTTCTTTGTCCAGCTCTTGTTCGATAACTCTTCCAGCTGCAAGAACAGACAGTTCGACAATCTCGTTTTTAAGCTCTTCAAGGGCTTTTTCCTTCTCCCTGTGAATCTCAGTTTGATTTCTTTTGAAAATCCTATCTGCTTCTACTTCTGCATGTTTTACTATCTCATTTCTTTTTTCGTTGGCTTTTGTAGTTGTATCCCTTAATATTTCTCGGGCTTCATCATCTACATTCTTAAACTTATCCATATATTCAGATCTATAGCTCTCGCCTTCTTCTTTAAGCTTGTCGGCTTCGTCTATGACAGAGCTGATTTCATTAGTCCTGCCGTCCATGAAGGCTTTGATTTTATCGTAGAAAAAATGTTTTACAATGAAAAACAACAGTAAGAAGTTGAAGATATTTGCCGCTATTTGACTAAAGTCAATGCTTACCATTCCTACGTTTCCCATTTAGTTACCTCCTCCCATTTTCAAGTTATAAGATATAAGTTATTAGTTGTTAGCGTCGGGGTATTCCTTTGCCAAGTCTAACGCTCGTGGGGCAGTTGGGAAAGGTCTTTTCCTTTCCACTTTCCAACTTTCCACTTTTCAACTTCCCAACCAATTACCGATTAAATAAACGGATTTGCGAAAAGAAGTATCATCGCTACTATCAGTCCGTAGATACCAGTGGTCTCGGCTACTGCCGCTCCCAAAAGCATGGTTCTTGTTATATCCCCTTGAGCTTCAGGCTGTCTTCCTACTCCTTCAGCTCCTTTACCGGCTGCGTATCCCTGGCCGATTCCAGGTCCTATTCCTGCGATCATCGCAAGGCCTGCGCCGATTGCCGAACATGCTTTTATAAGTTCTATTCCTGTAATCATTTTTTATCCTCCCATTTTCAAGTTATAAGATATAAGTTGTTAGTTGTTAGCATCGGGGTATTCCTTTGCCAAGTCTAACGCTCGTGGGGCAGTTGGGAAAGGTCTTTTCCTTTCCACTTTCCAAACCGATTAAATAAACGGATTTGCGAAAAGAAGTATCATCGCTACTATCAGTCCGT
>CAZOTE010000028.1:6443-24017 GCA_964582705.1 uncultured Eubacteriaceae bacterium
GATTGCCGAACATGCTTTTATAAGTTCTATTCCTGTAATCATTTTTTATCCTCCCTATTTTTTAAGTTATAAGATATAAGTTATTAGTTGTTAGCATCGGGGTATTCCTTTGCCAAGTCTAACGGTTGTGGGCAGTTGGGAAACAATCGTTTAGCCATTTTCTACTTTCCACTTTCCACTTTCCGCTTTCCAGCTTTTCACTTTCCAAACCGATTAAATAAACGGGTTCGAGTACATAAGTATCAGCGATACTATAAGTGCGTAAATCCCCGTAGTTTGTGCCACTGCTTGTCCTAAGAACATTATTTTTGTGATATTGCTCTGCTGGTCCGGTCTTTTTCCTGTCGCCTCAACAGCTTTGCCTGCTGCATATCCTTGGCCTATTCCAGGTCCGATTCCGCCGACCATGGAAATTCCAGCACCCAGCGCAGAGGCACCGATGATGATGAAAGCTCCCTCTATACCTATAAAAGGATTTCCGTAAAGCAATATCAAGGAAATTACCAATGCCAAGATTCCTGTAGTTTGCGCCACCGCTTGTCCAACGAGCATTACCAGGGTAATTCCTCTTTGGTTACGTGGATTTATCCCCACAGCTTCCGTAGCTTTACCAGCTGCATATCCTTGTCCAATGGCCGGACCCATACCTGCTACTACCGCTATACCCGCGCCAATTGCAGAACTTGCTATTACCACCATTCCTCCTGAAAGAGAAACCAAGGGGTTTCCAAACAACAGTATTAGTGACACCACCAAGGCAAGGATCCCTGATGTCTCGGCAATAGCTGCTCCTAAAAGCATTGTAGACAAAATGTTTTTGCTTTCAGAAGGGTTGTTTCCAACTGCCTCAGCGCCTTTTCCCGCTGCATAACCCTGTCCGATTCCAGGACCTATTCCAGCTAACATTGCAAATCCGGCGCCTATAACGGATGCACAGGCGATAATGACCTCGGGTTCATAGCTCATGATAAAATCAAAAAACCACTGAATAAAATTGGTTTCCATAAAAAACCTCCTTCCTGTAATTCATCCGCTTAATCCATTGCCATGGATATGAAGACCATGGACAACATTACAAATATAAAGCTCTGTAAAAGTCCTGCGAAAATATCAAAATACAAATGTGCCAAAATCGGTATGCCTGCTGCGAAATACATAAGGTTTGTAAGACCGCCATAGATAAGTCCCATGATTATTACTCCGCCGAGCATGTTTCCAAACAAACGAAACGACAGCGAGATCGGATTTGCAAACTCCCCTATTATGTTAATTGGAAGCAGCAATGGTATCGGCTCGATAAAGCCTTTTAAAAAGCCGCCGAATCCTTTCGATTTGATTGCAAAGAACTGGGTCATGAAAAAAGTCAACAGGGACAATGCAAATGTCATGGTCAAGTCCGCTGTCGGTGGCCTCAACGCAACCACACCTAAAAGATTGGCTATTGCCAAGTACATGAATAGAGTCAGCATGTACGGGGCAAATCCCATGTTTTTCCTTCCCATCGTGTTTTCAGTCAAGCCGTCAATTCCACTAACCATCATTTCTGCTATCAGCTGTAGCTTGCCGGGAACTTTTTTCATGTTCCTGGTAGAGACAATGGCAAAAATCAATATGGCACCCATCACCAACCACGTATTGACCATGGTCTCGGTAATGGGAAAACCGAGAATTTCGGCATAAATCTTTGGACCGCTCATTTTTTCACCTCTCGTTTTTTTATATTTATAATTGCTTGTAAAGCATGTTCAAACTACTTGGTGTCTTGAGTTTTTTTAATTCCTGATATGACATTTGATGCGAGAATCACAAACTTAATCATAAGCAAGCCGGTAATGGTGCCCAAAACATGCATGGCCTCATTTGATATCGCCACATAGAGAACTGCTCCCGCAAGAAAGTATCTAAGAAAATAACGGCTGGTAACATATGACTGTGCCCTTGCCGGGTGCATCTCTAGAGATTTTTTAATAGTCAGGTGCAAAAGCCTGAAATTTAATATGCTGAAGACCAGCCCAAATACAAGTCCTAAAAGCATTCTGCTTCCATCGTTGCTTAACATAAGCATCGCCACTCCCAAAATCACTCCGGCTATGATGGTCCATTTAACTATTTGATTGAAATCTAGATCAAACTTATTTTTCTTTTGCATCGTCATTTTTATCTCCATTTTTATTGCTTGTAGTTTTCATTCCTATTATGTAGACGTTTCGAAATGCCGCCAGCACTCCCAGCACCGTCATCACGAAAAGAAATATCCTTCCCGTACCTAAAACCCTGTCTAGATACCTGCCTATAAAAAAGCTTCCAGCTATGGGCACAAACATCGACAGTCCGATTTGAGTCAGAAGAGCCAAGTGGACCCAAGGACTTTTATTGTTCATATTCGACCTCTTTCGTTTTAGTTAATATTATATCAAATAAATATCAGCTTGGCTTCATTGTATCGTTTTCATGTTTTCGTAAAACGAATTTATTTTTCCAAGTTTTTTGTATACAATATTTTTGTATGCAATACTCGTTTTCCTGTTGTGTTATATTTACAACACTTCGTCCTTCTTATCAACTTTGATTTTTGCTTCTTTTAAAAGCTCTGCAGACATCTGGTCAGGATAATCCCCTGAGTAGACTATTCTCTTGATCCCTGCGTTAATAATCATTTTGGCACATAATACGCAAGGCGAATGAGTGATGTAGATCGTCGAATCTTTAACACTGACACCGTGTACCGCTGATTGGATTATGGCATTTTGCTCCGCATGTATTCCTCGGCAAAGCTCGTGTCTTAATCCTGAAGGAATCGATTGCTGGGCTCTAAGGCAACCTATTTCTCCGCAATGGGTAATACCTGTAGGTGCTCCGTTGTACCCGGTGGCTATGATTCTCTTGTCTTTGACTATGAGAGCTGCGACCTGACGCCGCACGCAAGTTGACCTTTTTTTAATGACTTCAAGCATATCCAAGAAGTACTCATCCCAAGAGGGTCTTTCCATTTTAATTCTCCATTTCCGCTTCGATTCCGATAAATAGAACATCGTTTTAAAAGTATAATAATCATTATAACCTTAAAACCAAAGAATTTATACGGTTTTTTTACTAATATTTCTCCCTAACTCTAAATGAGTTTTTTCTCTTCTTATTATAATAGCCATTAATTCGGGGAGAAAAAAACACAAGATCCTTTTAAGGTTTATTGTATCCTGCATACGCCGTTAAAGGCCCAAACATAAAAAAAAGACCCTCAGTTTGCATGAAGGTCTTGATGTGTTCCATTATGTTATTTAGTTCCGAAAAGTCTGTCTCCAGCATCTCCAAGTCCCGGAACTATGTATGCATGATCGTTTAGTACTTCGTCTACAGCTCCGGCGTAGATATCCACATCCGGATGAGCCTTTTGAAGGACTTCGATGCCTTTTCTAGACGCAATAAGGCACATGAACCTTATATTAGCTGCTCCTCTTTCCTTGAGGAACTCTATGGCAGCTTCGGCAGATCCTCCCGTAGCCAGCATCGGGTCTACCAATATGATTTCCCTTTCTGCTACATCACTGGGAAGCTTGCAGTAATATTCAACGGGCTGCAGCGTTTCAGGGTCTCTATATAATCCGATGTGCCCTACCTTAGCAACAGGAATCAAGGATAAAAGCCCATCAACCATGCCAAGCCCCGCACGCAATATAGGCACGATAGCCAGCTTCTTGCCTGAAAGAACCTTGGTGTTCATCTTTGCTATAGGAGTTTCAATTTCTGTTTCCTCCATGGACAAGTCCCTGGTAGCTTCATAAGCCATGAGCATGGATATTTCATTTACCAGTTCCCTAAATTCTTTGGCACCGGTATTCTTGTCTCTTAGCATGCTTACCTTGTGAACTATAAGAGGATGATCCATTACTGTTAATTTAGACATGACTTCCTCCTATTTGTTGTATTTGTTTTCCAAATCTTTTATTTTATCTACTCTTCTTCCGTGTCTGCCACCTTCAAATTCAGTGTTGAGCCAAGCTTCCACGATTTCTAAAGCAAGATCGTCTCCCAAGACTCTCCCGCCAAGAGCTAATATATTCGCATCGTTGTGGGCTCTTGACATCTTTGCAGAAAAGGTATCGCTTACCAGGGCGGCTCTGATTCCAGGTACTTTGTTTGCAGATATTGAAATTCCAAGTCCTGTACCGCAAACGATAATTCCTTTATCTGCCACGGAATCCTTAACGGCAATTGCAACTTTTTCACCTATTTCAGGATAGTCAATTGAGCTTGTGTCATATGCTCCAAAATCCTCAATTTCATAATTTTTATCCTTTAGATACTCCTTGATGGCCTCTTTCAATTGAAATCCTCCGTGATCTGATCCCAGTGCAATTTTCATTATCATCATCTCCCTGTTTCATATTTTTTTATTGTTTATCAAATTTATTATGGCATCCTTGATTTCCTTGGCAGTGCGCTTGTAAATATCCAGGCTTCCTCCGAAGGGATCGGCAATATCCCATGTTTTTGAGTCACCTTCGAGTTCCTTGAGGGTGACTATTTTGAAAGCATACCCTGAATATCTTGCTTTGAGAATCTCCTTTTGACCTGTGGTCATCGTCAAAACCAAGTCGGAGTTTGCTATATGGTACTCATCCACCTGTTTGGAAATGTGAGAAGATATGTCAATTCCCATCTCTCTTGCCGCCAAGATAGCGTTGGGATTTGCCCCTTCACTATAATATACGGATGTTCCCGCGGAATCAATAGATATTTCATCGTTTCTGCCCTCTTTTTTGATCAAATCCTCAAAAATACCTTTAGCCATGCTACTTCTACATGTGTTTCCCGTACAAACCAGCAAGATTTTTTTCATACAAACAAACCTCCAAGTCACTCCATTATACTTTGATTCAATCCGCCTGGATGATATTGTGGCCGGCGGCTTTTGAAAGGCGATTGTTTACAGCCATGAATTCATCTTCATTCTCAAAATAAGGCGCTGCCACCATCTGTGCCCCGTATTCGTCACATTCCCTTAGACAACTGTAAAGCCTGGTCATGATCTCCTCCGGCCTTTTAATAGACCCCATGTTAAGGGCCTTGGTTTCAACAAAATATTCGATATATTCCTCCGGGACAATGGCTACGGTCCTTTGACCTTCTTTTCCCGCATCACCCAAAAGATGCTTTATAGTATAAATTACCCTCTCGATGTCTCCTTTAACCAGTACCATGTCACCTTTTGGAGCGTAGTGCCTGTATTTCATTCCCGGAGAACGGACCTCTTGTCCTTTTTCCACTTTTCGGCTTATGGATTTATCTACCTTTACATCTCCCAGGACTTCCTCCAGCTGCTTTAACGAGATGCTGCCCGGTCTCAAAAGCACTGGATTATCTTCCGAAAGATCTATTACAGTAGACTCCAGGCCGATTTCAGTCTGATCTCCGGCAAGAATCATATCTACCCTGCCATATAGATCTTCAATCACATGCTTGCTCAATGTTGGCGAGGGCCTGCCTGAAATATTTGCGCTGGGCGCGGCTATAGGCACTCCGGCTAAGGCTATGAGCTTAAGCGCCACCGGATGAGACGGCATGCGTACTGCTACCGTGTCCAGGCCTCCCGTGGCTTCATGCGGCACTTTGTCTGATTTTTTGAGAACCAGGGTCAGGGGACCGGGCCAGTATTTAGCTATGAGTTCTTTTGCCTTGTGGCTTATTCCCACTGCTATGTCTCCCAGCATCCCCATGTCCGAAATATGTAATATCATGGGGTTGTCAGAAGGTCTTCCCTTGGCCGCAAAAATTTTTTTGACGCTTTCGGGGTCCAGTCCATTTGCTCCAAGACCGTATACCGTTTCGGTAGGGAACACCACTGTCCCTCCCGTTTTTATTATGCCGGCGGCTTTAACCAGCTTTTCTGTTTCACTGGATTTATCCAGGTTTTTGCCATCGATATCAATGATTTGAGTCATGTCGGTTCCTTTCTACTATAAAAATCTAACAGTCGTGGGGCTGTCGGGAAACGGTTGGGAAACAGTCGTATTAGTCGTTTTGCTTCTGTGGTACGCAGAGCTTCGCTCTGCGGGAAATGACTGCTATGCAGTCGAGAAATAAGACTCCGTCTCGGTAAAAAGTTGTAAGATTTAAGTAATTAAAAGGTTTTTCCTGACCAACTAACCAACTTTCCACTTTTCTCGCGACCAAAAGGAGCATCCCACGTGAGCGAAGCGAACCTTTAACTATTGCCCCGCTTTTCACTTTATTTACATCTTATAACTTGAAAGCACGCACAGCCTCGCTGTACGTGCTCGCTGGCTCCGCCATATCACTGCTGCATCTTAAGTTTTTCTGCTTGGTCCGTAGTTGTAAGGGCGTCTATCATCTCGTTTATAGAACCGTCTAAAAATTCTTCAAGCCTGTAAACAGTCAGACCTATTCTATGGTCGGTTATTCTCCCCTGAGGGAAGTTATACGTCCTTATACGTTCGCTTCTGTCTCCGGTGCCTACCTGGCTTTTTCTGTTTTGTGCCATCTCGGCATCCTGCTTTTCCTGCTCCATTTCATATAGCCTAGTCTTAAGTATCTTCATTGCTTTATCTTTATTCTTAAGCTGACTTTTTTCATCCTGGCATGTAACTACCTGACCTGTAGGAACATGAGTGATCCTAACAGCCGAGTCGGTTGTATTGACGCTCTGGCCGCCGTTTCCGGAAGAACGGTACACATCTACTCTTAAGTCGTTTTGGTTTATATCAATCTCTACATCTTCCGCTTCAGGCAATACCGCTACTGTAGCTGTTGACGTGTGGATTCTTCCTCCTGATTCTGTAGCAGGAATTCTTTGAACCCTGTGAACTCCACTTTCGTATTTGAGCCTGCTGTACGCGCCATCTGCATCTATAAGGAATATGATTTCCTTTATTCCTCCCATGTCTGGAATACTAGAGCTCATTATCTCGTATTTCCAGCCATTTCTTTCTGCAAATCGAGTATACATCCTAAAAAGATCACCTGCAAATAACGCAGCTTCGCTTCCTCCGGCTCCTGCTCGGATCTCCACCATGACCCCTTTGTCATCATTAGGGTCTTTGGGAAGCATCAATATCCTAAGCTCTTCCTCGAGGCTTGTCTTTTTTTCTGAAAGCTCTTCAAGCTCCATTTCCACCATGTCTTTGAAGTCCTTGTCCAGCTTGTCTTTAAGCATATCTTTAGACTCGGCTATTCCACTTTGCACCTTCTTATACTCTTTGTATTTATTTACGATAGGCTCCAGGTGAGAGTGCTCTTTAACAAATTTTCTCCATTCGTCCTGATTCCCTATGACATCCGGATCGCTTATCTTTTCACCCAAATCTTCATATTTTGATTCTATAAATTCCAGTTTGTCCAACATTTTTTCATCCTCCAATTAACTTCACGTTGGAATTATATCATTATTTTCAAGGCATTACAATTGCTTTGCTAATATATGAAAAACCCTACAAACCCCATTCCTATTAGAATAAATATGGGGTTTATTTTTTTTAGCGCAGACAGATAAAATGCTGCTGCCGCTATGAGCACAGCAAAAACGTCCCTCACTGCATCCTCAAAGAGCAAAATCGCCGCTGAGGCTATCATTCCTAGAACCACCGGTCTGATGAACTCTAGAGCCCTTTTTACATACATGCTATCCTTAAACTTTCCAAAAAAACGGCTTATGACATATACCAAGATAGTGGAAGGCAATATTACCCCCAAAGTCCCAAGGAGTGCTGCCAATGCGTTTCCGCCCACTCTATAGCCTACGAATGTAGCAACATTTACGCTGATCACTCCGGGCGTCATCTCGGAGAGCCCTACTATGTCCAAAAACTCGCCCTGGCTCATCCAGCCAAAAACTGAGATTATATCTCTTTGCATAATGGGTATCATCGCATACCCGCCTCCAAAGGTAAACATCCCTATCTTAAAAAACACCGAAAATATGCTCAGCAGTATGCCATCCACTATTTATCGCCCCTTCCGACGTGTTTTTGGAAAATAGCGCCTATGATGCCCGCTCCTGCTATTATGACTACGGGATCCACCTTTGCAAATAGGATAAGCGCAAAGGCCGCTGCGGATAAAATGTACCATGTCCACTTGAGCTTTTTTAATGCGATTAGCTTGTATACCGCTGCTGCCAAAAGACCTACCACCGCAGGTCTTATCCCCATGAACGCCTGCTCGGCAAATGGCAGGCTTCGAAACCTCTCGTAGTTTGATGCCAAGATTATTATCACCGTGACTGGCGCAATTATCACCCCTGTCACTGAAGCGATTACGCCTTTTCCCCCTGCTACGTGATAACCTGTGTAGACTGCGCTGTTTACCGCCAAAGGTCCCGGGGAGGCTGTGGCTACGGTCAGCATGTTGACGAAATCTTCCTCTGTCATCCACCTCCTGTTTCTTACAAATTCATCTTGGAACAGGGGGATCATGGCGTATCCACCACCAATAGTAAATGTTCCTATTTTTAAAAATGACTTGAACAGTTCGATGGTTTTATGCATTTTGCCTCCTTTGAGCCTCTAGCGCATGAAAAGAACGATGGTATGCCATCGTTCGTCCGGTCAAGCGCTTATCAACTTGTCAGTTTTCAAAAGATAATCTATTACTTCCTGCCTTGTAATAATTCCTATAAAAACTCCGTCATCGTCGGTTATAGGAACAAAATTCTGGCTTTTGCTTAGTTCTATAATTACCTCCAAGGATTCGTTGATGCCTGCGGACTCTACTTTCCGCTGCCTCTTGACGTCCCTTAAGGTAAATCTGCTGCAGTTGTCAAAATTCATCTCCGGATTGTTCTTGATCTCCCATAGAAGATCTCCTTCGGTAAGAGTACCGGAATATTTGCCCTTCTCGTTGATTATGGGAATTGCACTATAACCGTTGTCTTCCATTATCTCCAGAGCAAATTTGACTGAGCATTTCAGTGGCAAAAACACCACGTCCTTTTTGGGAACCAGTAGAAATAAAATGCTATCCAAACGCTTCACCCCTTTATCAGTGGTCTCAGTATCATTATACACCATTATGAGGGCTTATGCTTAAGATTAACTTAACATTTTACATATTTATCAAATTAGATTTTCGGGATTAAGGTCTTTCAGGTCTTCATGAACGAAGAGTCCGTTTTTTCTTATCAGAACATCGTCAAAGTAAATCTCGCCCCCGCCAAAGGCTTCAGTCTGGATACATACCAGATCCCAATGGACTGCCGATACATTTCCGTTGGAAGCATCCTCGTAGCACATTCCCGGAGTAAAATGAAAGCTTCCCATTATTTTTTCGTCAAACAATATGTCGTTCATAGGCTTTAAGATGTATGGGTTTACCCCTATGGCGAATTCTCCGATATACCTTGCTCCCTCGTCTGTATCCAGCACCTCATTTATCCTTATCGTATCGTTTGCCGTTGCCTCCACTATCTTTCCCTCTTCAAAAACAAATCTGACATTTTCGTATGTGAAACCTTGATATTGAGAAGGAGCATTATATGACAATACCCCTCTTACGGAATCCTTTACCGGGGCAGCGTATACTTCTCCATCGGGAATGTTGAGCTTGCCATCGCACTTGACGGCAGGTATCCCTTTTATTGAAAACTCAAGGTCCGTCCCAGGTCCAGTTATGCGAACCTTGTCCGTCCTATTCATGAAATCTACAAGGCTGTCCATCGCTTTTGACATCTTATCATAATCTAGGTTGCACACCTTGAAGTAAAAGTCTTCAAAGGACTCAAGGCTTTCTCCTGCCAGCTGCGCCATAGAGTTGTTGGGATACCTCAGCACCACCCATTTGGTGTGGTTGACCCTGTAGTCTGTCACTGGCCTTAACATCTTACTTGATAGCATCATCTTCTCCGAGGGAACGTCGCTCATTTCGCTGACATTTTCCGATGCCCTTATTCCAATATATGCATCCATCTGCTTCATCTGAAAAAGTTCTGCTTCCTTCATGACCTCCAGCTGTTCTTCTGAGGCGTGCATTAAAAGCTCCCTGTTTATAGAGCTGTCCAGGATAGATACAAAGGGCAGTGCCTCCTTTGAGTGGATCTCCTTTACCAGCTGCCTTGCAAGTAGCTTGGTGCTTTCCCCGCTCACTTGGATCAAGACCTTTTCTCCTTTATGAACTTCACATGAATACTCCACTAGATTTTTGGCAAGTGATTTAATTCTTTCATCCATATTGCACCTACTCTAGATTTGCATGTCTTTTGTACATGCTTTGATTGTCTTGTCCACTAAGGTCCATGAGATATAAAACCAAGCTGTCTAAAAGGACCAACAGTGTCTGCTCGAACAGCGAGCCCATTGGCTGAATGGTTATGTTCTTTGCCTCTTCACCTTTTCCCTGAGCCTTTATCTCTATTACTGCGCTACTTAGCTTTGCTATGGTGGAATTTTGGTTGGTCGTAACAAGACAGACCTGTCCTCCTGTGCTCTTAGCCTTATTTGCCATGGTTACCAGGCCTCCTGTCTCTCCTGAACCTGAACCAATCAGAAGAAGATCCCCTTCACCCATTGATGGCGTAGTGCTTTCTCCTACTACATAGGCTTGAAGGCCGAGGTGCATCAATCTCATTGCAAAGCCTTTGATCATAAGCCCGCTTCTTCCCTGGCCTGCAAGGAAAATCCTCTTGGCGTCCAAGATTTTTTTTGCTGTCTCCAAAACCTGAGTTTCGTCCACTCCTTTTGAAATTTTTTGAATTTCGTTGCAGATCGTCATCATTTTGTTCATAATCAGCACTCCTTTGCATTATCGATATTTATTTGTATATAAGGTTTGTATCAGTCTTAATGTTTACTAAACCATTTTATGCTTTTTATTAGAAATTGTACAGTCCTCAGGTGAAAACCCATCCCTTTCAAGCCTGACTTTTAATCCTTTTTAATTTCCATGTTTTGTGATAATATTACCATATCGATTATAATCTAAGGAGCACCAAGATGAAAACAACAAAAAAAATAGTTAAAAAATTATTTAATAAAAACTATATGTTAAAACCTCGTTATACGAGTTATATGAAAAAGCACAAGCTTGATTCTAACATCATCCTCTATCAATCATATCAGGGTAAAAGCATGACCGGCAATCCTTATGCTGTCTTTAAGGAACTATTGTCTGATAAAAACATGACTCACGTTTGGGCTTTGGACAACGACATGAACATAAACCCTGAATACGGGCATCTAGACAATGTGAAATTCGTCACTATACATAGCAAAGATTATCTCCGGTACCTTACCACCGCAAAGTACTTGATAAACAATACGAGTTTTCCTTATTATTTCCAAAAGATGGAGGGCCAAATCTATATCAACACATGGCATGGCACTCCTTTAAAGACTCTCGGACTGGATATCAAGGACACTCACCCAACGGCGCATGCAAACATACAAAGAAACTTGTTGCAGACAGACTACCTGGTAATGCCAAACAGCTTCACCGCAGAAAAGCTGTTGGATTCTCATCATTGCAATGGCATCTTTGGCGGAAAAGTTCTCGATACCGGTTACCCTAGAGTAGACTTGACTTTAAGCTACCCCTCAGATAAGATGAAAAATATTTTAGGAGTTGAAAAATCAAAAAAAATCATCCTATATGCTCCAACCTGGCGGGGACAAGTAGGAAGAGAATCAGATACCAGCCAAAAGCTGTTGGACGATGTGAATTATTTAAAAGAGAATATTCCTGGTGACTACTGTCTTCTGCTCAAAGCGCATTATTTCACTTACGATTATTTCAAAAAAAACAACTTAGAGCACCTCTGCGTCCCGGATGGCATTGATACCAACGAGCTCCTTTCGGCTATCGACGTGCTCATAACTGATTACTCAAGCATATTCTTTGATTTTATACCTACCGGAAGACCGGTTTTGTACTACGCTGAAGATTTTGAAGAGTATGAAAGAACACGGGGCTTTTATATAGATACCAAAACATTGCCCGGACCAATTTGCAACACTCTAGAGCAACTGGCCGAATCCATAAGCTCTTTAAGTCAAATCAAAGAAGAGTATAGAGAAAAATATAATGCTTTTATTAAAATCTACTGCTCAAAAGATGATGGACAAGCAACTCGACGTTTTATCGATATCATTTTTCACAATAAAAATTCCGACTATGTTCGAAAAGTGGTAAATCACAAGACTAAAATTTTGATGCACTGTGGCTCCTTTGACAACAATGGAATCACCGTTTCTGCCATCAGTCTGCTAAACTCTATAGATTTCGAAAAATACGACGTTACGGTTACGACAACGGGAAAAATGACTGGTGCAAAAGAGAGGAATCTCAACAAGCTGGATAAAAGGGTTAAGGTAATCCATAGAATCGGAACTTTGAACAAGACCATTTGGGAGGGTTTCAAGCACTTTGCCGTCAGGGAATTCCCTATAAGCCCTGATTCTTTCTTTCCGGCAGACCTATATAAAAGAGAGCTTAAGAGAATTATCGGAGATACGGTCTTTGATGTTGGCATCGATTTTGGAGGATATAACATCTTGTGGTCTCTGCTTATTGCAAACGGATCTTTTAATAAAAAAATCATCTACCAGCACAACGACATGTTGATGGAATACAAAAAAATAATCAATGGCAAACAGAGACATAAGAAAAATTTAAAGATAATATTCTCAATATACAAAAAATACGATGTCGCAGCATCTGTTTCAAAATCTGCATTGGAAGCGAATGCTCAAAACCTCAAGGAATACTTTTCAGGCTCTGGCACCAAATTAGTTTATGTCAATAATGCCATCAACTATGAGCATATCCTAAACATGAAAGATCAGGCTGAATTCGCGACTTATAAGGGCAATCCTTGCCTGGTATTGCCAAGAGACAACGCCACCAACCTCATTGAAGGCATCGTGTTGGATCCCCAGGAGACAAAATTTATAAACATCGGAAGGCTCTCCCCTGAAAAAGGCCAAGACAAGCTGATTTCAGCCTTTGCAGACCTTTGCAGTGAATATGACAATCTAAAGCTGTATATAGTAGGCGAAGGAGTCTTAGAGAAAGCTCTTAAAGATCAAGCAAAAAGATTAAAGGTATCAGACAGAGTCGTCTTTACCGGACAGTTAAGCAACGCTTTTGCACTTCTTAACCTCTGTGACTGCTTTGTTCTCTCATCAAACTACGAAGGACAAGGCCTGGTACTGCTTGAAGCCCTTGTTCTGAACAAACCTACTATCAGCACCGATGTTACGGGAGCACACAGCGTTTTGGAAGGCGGCTACGGTCTGCTGGTGGATAACACTGCTGAAGCTCTTCGTGAAGGGATGGAAAGATTCATAAAGGGAGAAAAACTCTCTAACAAAACATTTGACTATAAATCGTACAATATAGAAGCACTAGATATGTTTTACAGCATGATTGATTAGAGACAGGGGATCACCTTAAATGGTGATCCCCTGTCTCTTTTAATTTTCATATTCATGATCGATATAGAAGTAACCGGTACCTTTAAACCCTTCTTCTCTTATCTCAAATGGTTTTTTATTTGAATAACTAACATAAAATGCTCCCGACTCATCCCACAGCTCTCCGGAAAGGTAATATTTCCCAGGTAATAGCTTGATGTTTCTTAGCTTGGCTTTTAAGGTATGCTTAATGTCCATGTCATTATTGATTAGATGATTTTCAGACCTTTTGTCGCTTCCGTATATTTCGCCGTACTCTGCATCCCGAATGGTAAAGCACCATTTCAACCCCTTCATGGGCTTTTTGACTATATAGTCAAATGAATATCCTATATCCTCTTCGTAATCAAAGATATTTGTCTCTTCACCTTTTGAGTTGAAAAACCTGAAATTCTTTGTCTCCAAGACTTCTTTCTTGCTTAATATCTGTACGTTTTTATTGTTGTTTCTAGCCTCTTCTGTCATTTCCTTTTTCTGTTTGGCCCGCTCTTCCTTAAGAAAAATTTCATACTTATGCACGATCTCGCCGGTATCTCCATAATCTACAAGCTCACCGTCTTTTATCCACATGCACTTGTTGCAAAATGATTTAACCGTAAATAGAGAATGGCTTACAAATAGTATGGTTTTCCCCTGGGCCTTGAATTCTTCCATTCTTTCGATGCACTTAAGCTTGAAAACATCATCCCCTACCGATAAAGCTTCGTCAACTATCAATATATCCGGGTCCACATTTACAGAAATCGCAAACCCCAGCCTAGCCTTCATTCCGCTTGAATACGTCCTTACTGGCTGGTATATGTGGTCTCCTATATCCGCAAAGTCAATGATTCTTTGCAGCTGCTTATCCATATCCTTCTTCTGCATCCCCATGGTGAGGGCTTTAAGGTATATATTTTCGATGCCTGTAAGTTCATTGTCAAAACCTGAAGTCAGTTCCAGCAGTGCAGATATCTTTCCTTCAGTCTTAAGAGTGCCTGAAGAAGGAGTGGCCACGCCTGTTATGAGCTTAAGAAGTGTCGATTTGCCGGCTCCATTTTTGCCTAAAACCCCGATGGCTTCACCTTTAGGTATATTGATAGTTATGTTTTTCAAGGCATAGAACTTTTTATATTTTGTTTTTTTGAAAAAAATGTTTTTGATTCTATGCCAAGGCTTTTTATAAATCTTATATATTTTTGTAAGGTTATTTATACTTATGCTGTGCTCCATCTTACTCTCCTCGTAAAATTACAGAATATCGGAAAATTCATTTTTCAGCTTGTTGAAAACGAAAGCTCCTAAAAAAACCAATATTAACATCACAAACCAGAAATAGCCTGTATATGTCATGTTCTCAAAAAACCATTCCCCGCCCAGAAACGTGTCCCGATATCCTTTTATAAAATAGTATATGGGATTTGCCATTAACAGGTACTTGATCGGACCTCTGACATTGGATAAATTCCAAATGATCGGCGTAAGCCAAAATATCATCTGGGTTATCGACTTTAAGAAATGCTCGAAGTCTCTACTTATTACGACCAAGGCAGATGTGGTCCAGGACAAGACGACCATGAAAAACAACAATGCCACATTGTAATAGATCAACTGCAAATAGTATACTGTAGGATAATATCCGGAAGCGGCAAATATTACTATTGCAATTACAGTCATTGTCAGATGAACATAAAACAAAGACAGTACCCTAAATGTCGGTATCGTTGCTACAGGATAAACCATTTTTGTTACCAGGTGTTTGTTCTGTCTTATAGCCGTTCCGCCGTAGGTAAGAGCCTCTGAAATGAAAAACCAGGGCACTATGCCGGATATCAGCCATAAAATGAAAGGGTAATTTCCCACCGGGCTGCCTCCCCGTATACCTATGTCAATGGCAAACCAATACACAAAAATAAAAAGCATGGGCTTGAAAAGAGACCAGAAGAGTCCAAATGCCGCTCCACTATATTTTTTTTGCAAATCCTTAATCGACATTTCAATTGTTCTACCCATTTCAACGAAGTTTTCCTTGATGATAAGATAGGGATATTTTATAAACTCCAACATGATGATTATTCCACCTTCTACATAACTGCAGACAAATTTATGCCTACATTAATTTGAACTAAATTTCATTTTATCATAGGTCTGTTTTTTTAACTACCACAAAGTTATAAGTATTAAGTTGCTGTGGATTCCTTCCGGGTCGCGGCAAGTCGGTGAGGCGAGAAATAAAGGTTAAACAGTCGTATTATTCGCTTTCCACTTTCCAACTTTTACTTTAAACTTAAACTGCACGTAAACCGGACCCTACTCTCCGTATGCTTTGAGCGCCTCCTGAAGGGCAATCCTATTTATTTTTCTCTTTCCTGCAAAAGTCCCTGCAAAAAATATTGCCATGATGATCACAAATCCTAAAACGGCATGCACGACCCTGAATTCAAATGGTATGACCATCCCATAGCCTTTCGCGAAGAATTCCACCATCCAGTTCAACGAAATCAGGGCAATTGGAATGCTTGCGATAAAAGAAATCACTGTGTATACCAGGTAGCTGTCAAGGACCATGGAATTTATCTCTTTTTTATTGTATCCCATTACCTTCAATAGGGATATGTTGTAATAATTATCCTCTACGGTCATTGTAGTGAGGACAAAAAGTATCACCAACGCGATCAGCGCGGAAGAGCCTACCATTATATAAACTGCATACTTCATGAAATCCTGCATCAATTCAGCTTGATCCATGATAGCTCTTTTCTCCAATATGGCGGAATAATCTTCAGAAGAAGGTCTCTCTAGAGCGTATATTCCTGTGAAAAGATCTCTCGTCTCACCATCCGTGATAACTTGGCTTAAATAGCCTCTTTCCATATATATCTTGTCTGAACTGTAATCCTCAGAAACTGCCTTTATCTCTAGGGTGACGCTCCTTGAGCCAAGCCTTAAATCTACCACGTCTCCTTCCTCCACCCCGAATTTCAGGCTCGCGCTCTTAGTAACTACCCCTCCCTCCTCCAGGAGGGATGTGATGTTTTCTCCCCTACTGTTATAAAGGTTGTACAGCTCGTTATCCGATTCAAGTC
This sequence comes from uncultured Eubacteriaceae bacterium, assembly GCA_964582705.1. Classification (GTDB taxonomy): domain Bacteria; phylum Bacillota; class Clostridia; order Eubacteriales; family Alkalibacteraceae; genus Alkalibacter. The sequence continues at coordinate 22,930 of CAZOTE010000028.1, forward strand.
CGGCTGCTATTAGTGAATCCCCTTCCAAGAATACATCCGGATACGTTAAAAAACGCTCCTGCCCTCCTATTATATTCGGCTGCATATCAGAGGGATCTATATATGCTTCATATTCATAGGCAACGGATTCGTAGCTTTCCAATGCCATCCTTTCTATCAAGCCGTCCATCATGAAGCTAAAAAGTATCAACAGGGTGGACAATGCGATGCCAAAGAAAAATATGGCGAACTTCCCAGTATTTCTTACAGCATATAGGTATTTGAATTTCGTCTTTCCCTTGGCGCTTTTAAGCAGGCTGCTCGTGATTTTTGTCAAACGGTTTACCTTCTTTTCCCTATGCAGGTAAAGGAGATCAAGGGGCTTTGTAGAAAGCATTTTAAATATTACGATACCGGAAAGGCCTGTGAAAAATATCATAGGCACAAAAACTGCGGTTAAAAACACCGACACTTCCTGATTTATTGGGCTTGCAGGGAGAAGATAAAACTCAAGGTACATATTCTTCATAGGTTCCGCTGCCAAAACCCCAGCAAAATATCCGGCAATGAGCATCGGAAGGGCGATTATCCCCACGAGGATAAGATAAGGCAAAGCAATATTTCGTCTCCTGTACCCAATCGCCTTCAATAGCCCTATCTGACTTCTTTCAGCATTTAAAATCTTGAATATTATTATTGCCGCTATAACTATGGCAATTAAAGCTATCATTATGCTCAATCCTAGGGTAAATACTTTTCCCCCACGCAATTCGTCAAATATCGCGCCGCTTCTGAGCTGATTTTCTGTCAGCACGGCGCCAAAGGCGAAATTTAGCTGTTCATGGTCCGATATCCTTTCGGATATCTTTTCTCGAAACTCCATGCTGTCCATTCCATCCGATATTCTTCCTGCGAGCCTCAAACCCAGCGAACCCGAAATCGACTCAAAGGCTCCGTCTGTAAAAAGTGCAAGAGTCTGCTTTCCGTTGTCTATGATAAAAGATTCGTCAAGCATTGGAAATGTATAATCGGGAAAAAGTACATATCCAGTGACTAGAAAAGACTTTCCATCAATATCGATATCATCCCCTATTTCGATATCATTTTTT
>CAZOTE010000029.1:0-23012 GCA_964582705.1 uncultured Eubacteriaceae bacterium
CTTTTCTTCTTCAATCGTTTTTCAAAGCGTTTATTGGTTCGCTCATTTTTATCCTTCATTTTTTCCTTCCAATAGCTCCTTGTATACTCTATACAACAAAGGAATTATGATCTCCATAATTCCTAAAAGTATCATGATATATTTTATGGTGGTGATATAATAGGTAAACTCTGCGGCTTAGGTCCAGCAGGTTTTCCCACCGAGAGACTAGATCGTCGCCAATCTAGTGGTTTCCCTTTTGGCTCTCAATCTGCTATGTCGCCATCAGCAGGGCTGGATTACCACTTAGTCCACACTATAATCCCTATTATACCTCAATTATGAACAGTCTAGGAGATTTCCTCAACAGCCGCCATCAATTCATAGCCTCTTTTGCAGAATAGGTTTCGGACAGCAATATCCTTGATTTTTGGGCCCTTTAAACTCAAGGACTGATCTCTCCATCTCCCTACCCCACTTCAAGGCAGGCTACGCTACATTGGCATCTATAAGAAATGTTGCTGTAGGTTACCCTGTGAATACTTTATTTGTTCAACAGGTCTCCACGGTGGAAGGGTCAACGCCCACATGCCATTGTGGATCGCCCCATCCCCCTTTACTCCCTGAATTGACCCCCAACTGGGCGTCAGCAGCCAAAACAAGAAACTTCATCGATGTGCCCTTTGACGGATTTTTAGCCCCGCCTTGAGAAGCGATAGATCTGACTAGAATACTGCGCCACCATATTTAATAAGTGAATTATACCATATACATATTTTGTTTACAAACTATGCTCATTCAGTCGGCGACCGGTATCCATTCCGCCATCATCATTGTACTCCCTCTTGCTTAAATCCTGTTTAAATCAGTAATCCCGGCTACACAAAAAACCGGTCAATTTAACCAAAAATTCGGTATCGGCTTCAGCTTTTTTCAAATTGACCAAGGCTTTCTCATAGAGCCCGTCCACGATTTCCCTGCTTTTTTCTATGCCGTAAACCGAAGGGTAAGTAGTTTTTTTATTCTCCAAGTCCTTCCCTGATTTCTTTCCGGTTTTTACCACATCTCCTGTCACATCGAGAATGTCATCTACAATCTGAAACGCCAATCCCATTTTGTCGCTGTATGCTTCCAGATTTTTTATTTTATCTTGATCCAGCTCAGAAAAATAGGCTCCGGACAGAACAGAAGCTTTTATAAGCGCACCGGTTTTTCTTTTATTGATGCTGTCCAAAGTTTTTATATCTATTTTAACATCTTCATTTTTAATATCATCCACTTGACCGCCTATCATTCCTTTGACTCCCGCAGCTCTTGAAATCTCCCTTAGCGCCAGCACATAGCCGGGATTCTCCGATGTCATACCCTCGATCATGGTCTCGTAAGAGTAATTTAGCAACCCGTCTCCTGCTAAAATTGCAATGTTTTCGCCATAAACCATATGGTTGGTAGGTTTGCCTCTACGAAGATCGTCGTTGTCCATTGCTGGAAGGTCGTCATGGACCAGAGAATAGGTATGTATCATTTCCATAGCGCAAGCAAGTGGCATCGCTTTTTTATAATCCCAGCTTCCGAATTTTGAAAATTCCAGTAACATTACAGGTCTCAGCCGCTTTCCTCCCGCCATCAGGCTATAGCTCATGGACTTGTAGAGTTCCGAGGGTATCTTGCCTTCGAGTTTTTCCATCTGGTTCTTAAGCCCTTGCTCCACCTCACCCTGCCTTCTTTTATATTCGCTCTTAAACTCCATTTTCTTCTCCTCCGTCAAGGGGCTCTTCAGTCATCTCTCCGTCCTTGGAAACCAGCTTAACAACCTTCTTCTTTGTGGTCTCCAGCTGATTCTCGCATTCCTTTATAAGCTTCATGCCTTCCTCAAAATACTTAACGCTCTCGTCTAAAGACACCTGGTTTCCCTCTATGTATCCGATGATCTCCTCTATTCTTTTAATATTGTCTTCAAAAGCAGTTTTTTTCATATCCCACTATCCTTTGCTCAATATTTTTGATATCGCCCTTCCGTCTTTAAAAACTATTTCCACATTCTCACCTGGCGACACCTGATCTATGCTTCCGATATACTCGCCTTTTGCACCCTTTATAGCAGCATAACCCCTCTTAAGTACATTTTCAGGATTCATCCCCTTAAGCTCGGAACGATAACCCTCCAAGAAAGCCTTTTTTAAGTCGATCACCTTCATGACAGACCTTTCCAGGTCTATTTTCATAATGTCCAAGGTCTGAGTATGTCCGGAATAAAACATTTCCGGTTTCGAAAAGAAGTAGTTTCCTCTCAGCCTGATCAACCTCTCTTTACCGATGGCAAGCTGTGACAGCATATCCTTTGAAAGTCTCTTTTCAAAAGACATTAACTTGTCTTTCAGCTCTTCCAGAGAAGGAACCACCAATTCACCCGCCGCCGAAGGCGTGGGAGCCCTTAGATCTGCCGTAAAATCACTGATAGTAAAATCCGTTTCATGGCCGACGGCACTGACCACAGGTATGATGGAATTATATATGCTTTCCGCTACAATCCTTTCATTGAAAGCCCACAACTCCTCAATAGATCCTCCACCTCGTCCGATAATCACTACATCTACTTTATTCATTGCATTAAAAATATCGATACCGGCAGATATTTCACCGGGTGCTTCTCTTCCTTGCACAGAAACTGGCATTATATAAATTTCAACGTTGGGAAATCTTCTGCTTATAACTGAAATCATATCCCTAATGGCCGCCCCTGTAGGCGAGGTGACAATGCCGATTTTTTTAGGTACCATTGGAATCTTCTTTTTTTTCAAGGGATCGAACCATCCCAAAGATTCCAGCTCAGATTTTAGTTTTTCAAACTCCACATACAGATCTCCGAGGCCCTTTTTTTCACACTTTTGCACGTAAAGCTGATACTGACCGTTTTTTTCATAAACGGAAATATTCCCATGCAAAATCACTTTGTCTCCATCGCAGATGCTTGGAGATGATGATGCTGCATTTTTAAACATCACGCAATTTAGCCTGCTCTCATCATCTTTAACTGAAAAGTAAGCATGCCCTGAAGAATGTAATTTGTAATTGGATATTTCCCCTTCTACGATTACATTTTTTAATATCACGTCGTTATCAAATATGCTCTTTATATATTTTGTCAATTTGCTGACGCTCAATACCCTTTGCCTCATTTGCATCGCTCCTCAAAATGGTCTCTCCCAATGAGCGCAACCCCGAAAGCATTATCAGTGCAGTCCCCGGGAGCACAAAAATAACCATTGACATTGCTATCAGCCAACTTCTTTTTTACAGATTCCCTTATGTACCTGTTAGATGCAACACCCCCACAGATCAGCAAATCGGAAACAGATGCTCCGCTGCATCTATCTACACCTACTTCAACCAATAGCCTGGATGCATTTTCAAATGCTGTTCGAATCACGAAAGCTTTGTCATCTGTCTCCTTGTATAATCTGTAAAGATAAGTCTCCAGCCCGGACAAGTTTATTCCACGGCTGCTTCTGCTTGACTTGTAGCTGATTTTCTTCTCAAAAGATCTTTTGTTTTCCCCATCCAAAAACTGCTCCATCGACCTGCCAGCAGGAAATGGAAAGCCCATTTCAACTCCGATTCTATCTATCACTTGTCCTAGACTTATATCTAACGTCTTGTCGACGATTACTTCCTTAATAAAGCTTTTGTTCCACTTATATTCTACGAACTCTGTGGTTCCTCCGCTTATATGAACCCCTATAAACCCTTCCGATATGCCGTCATTTAAATCCAAGGCTGCTCTTATATGGCCTCTTTGATGGGAAGTTTCCACAAAACAAGCACCTAAAGCCGAAGCCAAAAGCATACCAATATTTTTCGACACTTCGAACACAGGCATATATGACCCTTCGGCCATTCTCGGTTTGCTGCTCGCAGCTACCACCGATACCCTGCCTTCAAAACAATCGATGGTTTTTGCCAATTCTCCTAAATTTTTTATATGCTGAAACACCGCTTCCTGTTGTCTCAATCCTCTTTTGCCTTCCCCGACTCTCAGTGGGATTCTCAAATCCCATACCCTTGCTCCCATTTCATCTACAACAGACAAGGATGTAGTGTAATTGCTGGTGTCTATGCCTAAGAACAAATTACTCTTCATTTGATTCTAAATTGTCCAAAACTGCATTTATGTATTTAGTGGATTTTTCGTCCCCAAACTTGGAAACCAAATTAAGTGCTTCATTGATGACTATGGCTTTTGGGGTATCTTTCAGAAACAAAATCTCATAGGCGGCGATTCTCATCATGGCGGAATCTATTATATTAAGCCTGTCCAAGGTCCAGTTTATTAAATGTTCATTGATCCTTTCGTCCAATACCTCCCTGTTGGAGTCTATTCCCTTTAATATTTCTTCGATAAACTCCCGGTCGCTATCCGTCAATTCCTGGTATTTCGGTTCCTCCACCATGTCCCTGTACCTATCGATAGCTTCTGTCGCATTTATCAGATGACCTCCCTCTTCAAAGTTCATTTGATAAGCTATCTTTAACACCAGCTCTCTAGCAAATTTTCTACTCATTATGTTTCCTCCGTCTTGCTTAAAATTTTCAACATAACAATACCCCTGCAAGTTGAATAACTCAAGGGGCAGTTGTTTTTAGTCGATTGTTGCCTTCATCCTAACACCATCTACATTTACATTGACCTGAATTACCCTGGTACCGGTCATAGCCTCCACAGTAGTCTTGACTTTCCTCTGAACTTTTTCAGCGGTTTCCTGAACCTGAACTCCAAAATCCACGTCAACGTAAAGATCTATTATCAGCTCGTCATCGCTTCTGACTACCCGAACTCCTTTGGAGCCGCTTTTCTTTCCAAACTTTTCTGCAATACCTCCGGTTATCCCATGGTGCAGGTGGGCCACACCTTCCACTTCGGTTGCCGCCAGGTTTGCTATTGACGAGACTACATCTTCGCTGACGACAACATTTCCTTTAACATCCTCGTTATATTCCATAGGTTATCCCTCCGTAGAACTATATTGGCATATTCTTATAATACCATTATAGTTTCAATCCATAAAAAACACAAATATTTATTGCCTTTTCATTGCAGGAAGGCAGTTTCAGCTCTATTTGTAACATATGTTCGATAATGAAAATATGATATCCTTTACAAATGTTTTTTTGTGTATATTTCCTTGTGTTAGAATTTGACGTGGAATATAATGAACTCATCACATATATAACCCCTTATTCTTATAGAAATTATACCCCTTTTTTCTATAAGATAAAAATTCCCCAGTTAAGACTATGATCCCCATAGTCTTAATTTTTTTTCCTAGATTTGAAGCAGCGGGTCCTATATTAAGAACCCACTGCCAGTTATCAATAAAATTTCGAAAGGGTATATTTTGCAGCCTTATCCAAGACTCCCAGCTGGTCAAGGTATGTAAATACCGTAAACCTGTCCCTGATAAAACCTGCCTTTAGAATCATATCTTCAAGATAATCCTTATCTACTTCATATCCTTCCGGCTTCAGAGGAAGACCAACTATTCCCAGCCACTCCTTAACATCTTCAGGAGATGGAGCGTATTTCTTCACCGCTTCCGCAATTTCATCGCTTTTCTCTTGAGATAAAAACTCTTCGCAATTTAGCAGGTATTCATAAAGATAACTTAGTATCAAAGTTCCGAAAGCTACGGTGACTCCATGAGATGGAATTATTTTCCCCCGTTCAATATCCTTCATGACCATATAGTGGGATATAAGGTGTTCTCCTCCCGATGCAGGTCTGGTGTCATCTGCCAATGACATTGCGATACCTGAAAGCACAAGGGCTTCTATCAGATATACTATAGACTCTTTATCTCGCTTTGAAATCTTGACGGCATTTTCTAGACAGATATCTGTGGAGCTTTCTACCAACTCTACAGTCTTGTCACACCAATACTCACCGGTAACAACTCTCGAAAGTGCCCAATCGGCCAAAGCAGTCTTTTTGCCTGCGATGTCTCCAAATCCTGCCTGTATCATCTCGTAAGGTGCATTCGATATTACATCTATGTCTCCGTATATTGCAGTCACAGGGAAAGCCTTGATAGTCTTTTTAGCCCCCTTGACAACCAGAGACGACCCCGCAGCTGCATAGCCGTCCATTGATGGCGCCGTAGCGACGGTTATCACCGGCACCTTCATCCTGCTTGCGGCAAACCTAGCCAAATCGCTTATCGTGCCCGAGCCTACTGATATTATGCCGTCAGTGTTCCTGTCACTGTCCATCAGTATAGTTCCCACAGCTTTTTCATCGGGAACCAGTCTTTCGTCGGTGAATCGAGATATGGTTAAATTGTATCCTCCACTTTTAAGTTCTGCAGTGATTTCATCGTTTATTTGCTCATCAGTATGACAATCAATTACAAGGAGTATCTCCTTTCCTTCTATATACTTAGAGGCTATTTTCGATATATCCCCTGCCTTAAATAAGAAATCTACATCTTTTATTGGTACATAGTGAGTCCTTCCACATTCGCATGGAATCTTTGTGTTCAGAAGTGTCTTATAGCTTTTCATATAAATCCTCCTATCAATATTTGATTCAAATCTCTTCTTTGAGCTCCTTGACCGAATCAAAAATGAAATCTGCCGCAATTTCTGACTTGTCATAATCCTCCATGGTAGTTTCACCAGAAAGAACCAACACTGATTTCACTCCCAAGTCGTATCCCATTTTTATGTCTGTGTATAGCCTGTCTCCCACCATGACAACATCTTCTTTTTTTAATTTATAAGTATCCAGTATGGCACTTAGCATATGATCTTTGGGCTTCCCAATAATTACTGGTTCTTTCTCTGTAGCAGCTTTTATAAAAGCTATCATGGCCCCTATGTCAGGCATGAACTTGCCACCCTCTAAAGGGCAGTTAAAATCCGGATGCGTGGCTATATAGGGCAGTTCTCTGACGTAATCACAGGCCGCCCAGAGCTTTTCATATGTCAAAGTGGTATCAAAGCCCAAGACTACGCACTCAATGCTGTCATTTCTTTCGGCAAACACATTAAATCCGGCATCTGCGAAGGCTTTTTCCAGCGACGGAGTTCCTAAAAGAAAGATATTCTTGTAGTTGGTGTGCTTTTTTAAATAATAAATCGTTGCATCACCAGATGTAAATATCTCATCCTCTTTAGCGTCAATTCCCAATCTCGTCAGTTTTTCTATATAGGCTTCCTTGTTTTTCGACGAATTATTGGTCAGAAAAACATACTCTTTCCCTTTATCTTTGATCTCTTGCAAAAACTCCTTCGCACCTGGTATCAACTCGTCACCTAGGTAGATTGTTCCATCCATATCCAGCAAATAACAATTCACTTTTTCTAAACTCACTATAATACCTCCCACCATCACCCATTTAAGGGATGATTGATATTTTTTTGTATAAAAAAAGCCGCAATAAACCGTGCACCTTTTGGTGACAGTCTATCCACGGCCTTCACTTTATCACTGGCACAATTCAATTGTATCGCAAAATCATTAACCAATCAAGGTTTCTTGAAGTTCTCTAAGCTTGTAAATAAGTGTCGTCTTGTCTAGCTCGATATCATCGTATGTGATGAGCTCTCCTGCTTTCTTTGGATTTATAAGCTTGGTATTCTTTGTGATCAGTCCCAAAGGTACAGCTTTTTCAGCTTTTGCATTGTCATAGGTCTCAAAGCTTCCGTATACTGTATATCCACCGATTCCATCAAGCATATCTCCAGCACTTAGATCTTTCTTCGCTATGGTAATTGTTTCTGCCACAGGCTTTCCTGGAAGCGGAACAATTGTAGGCTCGTTGTAGATTACCGCTCTAGCTGCAGAAAGTGGTGTCTCCAGGCTTGTCAGGTGATAAGGTCTGAACAACACGTAGTTGGGTCCTGGTCCCATGCTAAGATACTGCATTTCATGGTGTATCTGTGGAAGATCAGTTGTTACTATTACGAATACGCCTGGAGCTACTCCGTTTACATAGTCTACTATTTTGGTATTGTTAAGGATTCCTCCGTTTTCCTTAAGCTGGAACAGTTTAGGCAGCTCGCTTACAACTGCTGATGGCGCATGGCCTCCTCTAACATCAGGCAAGTATCCTGTCGCATTAGCCATAGCTGTCATCTCAACCATTGTTTTTGTTCCATCTTTGAAAGCTGTAAGCATTTTAGGGCTTACTCCTTCTCTCATAGCTTGCTCATATACTGTTTCAGGATTGCAGCCCGCTACAACGGGATTATTCTTTCCTTTACCGATTGCAACGATGTCCATTCCCATGCCGTCAGCAAAATCGTAAAGTTCCATAACAGAGCCTGGCTCATCTCCTGCAGAACCAGTGTAGATTACGCCTGCATTGTCGGCAAGCTTCTTAAGGTAAGCGCCGATTACTACGTCGGTTTCAACGTTAAGCATTACAACATGTTTCTTGTTCATAATTGCATCAAGAGCAATCTTCGCACCCACATCCGGAACGCCTGTGGCATCTACGACAACGTCTGTCAAGTTAGCAGCTGCAGGTATGTCGGCATTTGCAGAAGCTACGTACTTACCTTGCTCCATTGCCACATTTGCTTCTGATAAAAGGTCTGTCACTACGATATCATCTTTGGCCACCCCTGCCAAAGTGTAGGACTCTATTGCGTTGTCAACGTTGATGTCGACTACTATAGCTGGTATCATGCCTTTCATTTTCATTACCTGGCTGACCATTCCTTTGCCCATTTGTCCTGCTCCGATAAGACCAAGCTTGATAGGCTTTCCTTGTTCTTCCAGCGCTCTAAGTTTTCTGTTAAGATTTAACATTCATAATTCCTCCTAAGTTATATTATTGTTATATATTCACCGATTTTAATTTCCGGATTGCTTTCCCCTTTTAAATGTATCGTTCCCGGAAGTTGTGGCTCCTCAGCTCCGTCAAACTTCAAAGAACAATGTCCCATTTTCTTTAGTGTGTGATTCGCTTCATCCCCTACAGCTGAAACGAAATATTCCTTTCCACATATTTCAACCAAATCCCCTGTTTTAACCTCGTCCGATAGATCAGACGCTTCGTGAAGCACAGATATTTCCTTTAATTCAGCAGGTGCATTTTCATTGAATATAATCAACATTTTTTCAGTTAGAAACTCGAGAGCCATATCTCCAATTCCTGTGATTTTTACGTTGTATTTCATTTTATCCTCCCATTTAGCGATTGCATAGTTTTTCTATATACTCCTTTAAACAATTGCTGTACGCCTCCTGGGCATCCAGCACCGCCACCTCGTACATTTTTTCCTTAATCGATTTTTCCATTCCTTCTTTGCTTGCTATTATCAGATCAGTATAGACGTTTAACTTGCTTATTCCACATTCTTTAGCTTTTGTTAGATTGTCAAAGCCTGTGCCTGAACCCCCGTGAAGAACCAGCGGAACTTCAAGAGACTGTGACAATTCCTTTATTAAATCAAATTGTAGTTCAGGTTTTTTTACATTATACACACCATGAGATGTTCCAACAGAAACAGCTAAGCTGTCTGTATTGGTGAGCTCTGCAAACCGTCGAGCGCCTTTCACCTCTGTATAGACATTTTCTTTATCGTCCCCTGCGCTTCCTACATGACCGATTTCAGACTCTACGGAAGCTCCGTATTTTTCTGCCATTTTTTTAACTTCTTTTGTAATCGCTACGTTTTCGTCAAAACTTTTACTTGATCCATCTATCATCACAGAGGAACATCCGCACTTTAAGGCTTTCTCTATTGTTTCAACGCTGTAGCCGTGGTCAAAGTGAAGTACCGCATCTACTCCGAGATGCTCTAAATAAAATTTAGTTATTCCTGTAAACTCCTCCAAAGAAAAATACTTTTGATGAGCCTCTGCCAATGCAATCATCAGAGTTGCACCGGTAATTTTTGAAGTATGCACAGCCGCCTTCACATCTGAAGCACTTGTAACATTCGACTGTATCACGATGTCATTGTCCCTCTTAGCTTTTTGCAATAATTCTTTCGAGCTTATAATCAACTAGATCACCTCTTAAATTTTCACTGCGACTTTTATAGCTTCACCGGATTTAATCAGATCGAATCCTTCAAATATATTGTCCAGCATCACTTCATGAGTTATTATCAGATCTGCATCAATTATTTTTGTTTCAATAAGCTTGCATGCAGTTTTCACTTGCTCAACAGTCGAGCTATTCGCACCGTAAACTGTAATTTCCTTATAGTGAATAGCATTCGTAGGGATTGGATTTTCTGTCATGGAAGCCGGCAATCCTGCGAAAAAGCTAACTCCACCGCCTTTTTTGACTATCTCTACTGCATTTTTTTGTGCCTGGGGCACTGAACAAGCCACTATTGAAAAATCCACGCTGCTTAATCCTGTATTTTCTTTGAAATCATCTATAAGTTCGCCTTTGTTCAGGAATGTGCTTATTCCCATCTCTGCCACTTTTTGAAGCCTATCATTATTTACATCCGTTAGATAAACTTCTGCTCCTTTAGCTTTCGCTAAAAGCGCATTCATCACTCCAATAGGCCCGCCACCAATAATCAATACTGTATCAGCGGGTTTTATCGGAAGAAACTCCTGCCCGTTAATTACACATGACAATGGCTCTGCAATGGACATATTCTTCAAATCAGCGTCATCATGCAGCTTGATTATTGCTCCTGAATTTACAACTTCCTTGCTCATGTGAACGTACTCCGCAAACCCACCGTCTACGTGATATCCTATGACAAAGGAATTGTCACAAAGATTCGACTTTCCCTTTATGCAGTAGTCGCACTTTCCACAAGCCACTACCGGGGCTACCACCACTTTATCGCCTTTTTTATAGTCTGTTACGTTTTTTCCTGTTTCGTGTACGTATCCGGTAATTTCGTGTCCAATAATTCTTGTGCCTTTTATTTTGTCGCTTCCTGAGTTGTATATCCTAAGGTCTGTCCCACAGATTGCGCAATACTCTACCTTTACTATAAGCTCATCCTCATTAGCCTCTTTCAGCTTTGTATCTTCTATCAGAAGTTTCCCAGGTTCGTAAAATACGGCCGCTCTCATTTCGTCCCTCCAATTCTTTTTTTTACAAAGAAATGTAATAATTATGGTGCAGCGTTTTCACGCTGCACCTTGTCATTTTAGAATAAGCCAAAGCTTGCAGCCCATGCTATCACTACTGATATTGGGCCTGTGATAAGTCTTGAGAAAAGTACTGCGGGTACACCGATTTCAACTGTTTCCGGTGTAGCTTCTCCCAAGCTAAGTCCTACAGGGATAAAGTCACAACCAACTTGTGGGTTTATCGCAAATAGTGCAGGAAGTGCATATTGTGGAGGTATCGTTCCTTTTCCTATTTCAACACCCAGGAAAACCCCTACTACCTGAGCAATAACCGCTCCCGGTCCAAGAATCGGGGACAATATGGGCAGTGCGCATATTATACATACAACCAATAATCCAGGAAGGCTTCCTGATATCGGCGCTATTGCCTGAGCTATAACGTCGCCTATACCTGATTCGGATATAATACCAATCAACATCGATACGAATGCCATGAATGGCAGGATGTTGTTGATTACCATTTGTATTGTTTGCCTACCAGCTGCAAAGAACTTGCCTACTACTCCACCAACGCCCTTGCCCATCCTTACTATAAAACTGCTTTTGCCGTTTCCATTACCGTTTGATGAAGCCTTTGAAGCAGTGCTGGAAGAGCTTTCTGACTTAGCTGTTTGAGTTACTTGTGCACCCTCTTCAGCCAGCGTAACATTTTCTTCCTTTACTCCTGAAACGTAAATATCTTCCTTTATGTACTGAGCTAAAGGTCCTGATTGACCTACCGGAGTAAGGTTTATGGTATATACGCCCTTTTTAGGATATACTCCACATCTCGCTGTTCCTCCACAATCTACTATAGCTACAAATATCTCGTCATCCGGAACAGAAGTCGCAAAACCGTCTACCGTCTCGCATCCTGATAATTCGGCAACTTTTTGAGATATGGGATCGATCCCTCCGCCAGTAACAGAAACTACCTTGTTTCTTTTCGAATCGGGCTTTATCACCAATGGACCGCCCCAACCGCCTTTTCCTCTTTCAATTCTAATAGTATTGTAAGCCATATCAGTTCACCTCTTTTCTTGATATCATCATGAAAGTAATCTTTTCCGTCACGATACCTCTTATAAGTATTACTACTACACCTACAATAAAGTATCTGACCGCAAGACCTGCTACAGACAAGCCTAACTCTGTTATTCCGCTGGAGATTCCCAGCCATACGAACAGTTCTCCTGGATTGCCATGGGGAAACAATCCTGTAATTGGATGCGCAAATGATACTGCAGCATCGTAGAATGCAGGCTTGTACTTTTCTTCCAAGAACTTGCCGAATGAGTATGCCATCGGGTTAGTCAAGAAAAACATCGCTAAAACAGGGAATATAGTGTACCTTGTTATTATATTGCCTGTCATCTTTTGGGCAAATCCTTCTACCTTTTCTTCTCCGACAATCATGATTATGGAGTTTACAAAGGTAATAAGAACTACCAGGGTCGGGATTATGCCTGTTACCAATCCCATGAACACACCGCCACCGGCGTTGAACAAGCCGATAAAGCCTTCTGCCAAGTTAGCTAAAAAATCCATCTAAAATCCTCCTTGTTAATTATATTTAACAGAATTTGATAAATCCTGTTATTTACGTCGCTATAGAGCTTTCACTGCCTTCTTCAGAATCCTCTTCCATGGAACTTAGCTGATCTTTCATTGTCTTTATTGCCGTCTCCACGGCTTTTTTTATCTGTTTGTTCTTTATGTTTGGCGTCCACTCCTCTGATTTATAAACATTTTTCCCAGTGAAATCATCGATGTTTTTAAACCTGTTAAATACAGTTCTTCCAGCCATGCATCTGGTTTCTGTGATGTTTCCCTTATCATCCAATGACATCATTATGATGCAACCGGATTTTATGCCTCCCTTTGCCTGGCCTATCAGCATGTCGCCCTTTCTTCTGATTTCAGAAACATTTTTTTTGTAATTCTTGATCTGAAAAAATGTCATTGCACCTTGCACTATGAACAGAGCAAAGAATATAAAAACCAGCCTGGTCATGTTTTCCATTTAAAACCCTCCTCGGATTGTTCATTAAGCCAAGTTTCTGGCAATACTGATATCAGTAACCAATACGTTGATTAAGTCTGTATTCAAAATCCCTTTGATTGCCTCAAGCTTATCCATGTGCCCTGCAATCCCAACTCTTAATGGAGTTCTTCTGATGTTGTCCAAAGAAATTCCTATGACTCTTTGATTTGATTCGAATTTGTCACCGTTTCCAAATTCATCTACAAATATATTGCAGACGTCGGCGACTGCCCCTTTTTCGGCAATCTGTTCCAACTCTTCATTAGTCAAGAACTCTGCTATCATTTTAACTGTTGATTGCAAGGTAGACGATCCTATCCCCATGAGGGCAATGTCCAGCTTTTCAGTCAAAGAGAGAACCGATTTTATTCCGGGATCTTCGATCAACATCTTTTTATTCTCAAGCTTTTCAACAATTGCCGGAGCGTGAAGTATCTTTGAGTTTCCTTTTAAGACTCTGGCAAAGTTAAGGGCTATATTGTTAGTTTGAATATTCGGTATATACTGGCCGTTTCCTCCTACCATGGGTATAAAGGTTATATCGTTGTTTTTTGTGTTTTCAATGTACTTTGGTATTTCAGCCAAGGTAGTTCCGCTGGAAACTCCAACTAGCATTCCTTGCTTTAAGACCCTGGTCAAATATTTAGCAGCTTCCTTGGCCAAAGCCTTTTTGATATCGCTTTCATCTTCGGAACCCAAGTCTGCGATTATGACCTCTGTCAAACCGTATTTGTCTTCGATCTTCTTCTCAAGCTCCAAGATCTCTTCCGGATACGGATTATTTATTTTGAATTCAATTATCTTCTTTTCCTTAGCATAATTTATGATTCTTGAAACTGTAGCTTTGGATACGCCAAGTTTTTCCGCTACTTCATTTTGTTTCAAATTATCTTCATAGTGCATTTTGGCACATCTAACCATCAGGCGGACATCATATCTGTAATCCATAGCTAATTTCCTTTCATAATCATTTATGTGAAATTTATTTCACACTTTGATATTCATTTCATGCCTAAATAATACCCTGTCTGAAAACGAAAGTCAACACTTTTTATTTAATATTTTATTATAATATTTAAAGTCTTTCCGTTTTCATCTCGTTACATGTTGGAAAATCAAGCTTTTTAAAATTTTCTCAACCAGGTTTTCAAAATACATTTTCATAAAATGTTGTTTTTTAAAATCATTGTTTTGTTGTCTTTGAAAAATTCGACTAAAAAAAGACCAGCCTACAGACCGGTCCCTTTAACCACTATTTCAAAACAATTCCTTCCTTTTTTCTTTGCTTTGTACAAAGCGATATCCGCAATATTTAATAACTCTTTGTATTTCAACTCTTTGTATTTCGTTTTGTGTAATGCAGCTCCTACGGTAACCGTAATATTATTTGATACCTGGGAGTAATCATGACAAATATTCAATCCCCTTACCCCTTTGATTATGTTCGAGCATATGGATGATACAGCTGCATCATCCTTTATATCATCAATAATGATGAGCATTTCATCTCCCCCATACCTATATACGCGTTTGATTCCCATATTTTCTTTTAACAAAAATTCTGAGATTCTTTTTAATGCCGCATCTCCTGCCAAGTGGCCGTAGTGATCGTTGTAATCCTTAAAATAATCTATATCTACCATTATTGCGCAGATATTGTTGTGCATGTTTTTATTCTCCACCATGATTCCCAAATCTCTGAAAAGGGCATGTTTGTTGTACAAGCCCGTCAATCCGTCCTGTCTGGAGATTTTAAACAGCATATCGTTGATTCTTTTCAGTTCTTTTTGGTTTTCTGCTTTTATTCTTATTTCCTTTGCCAAGCGTTTGGATTCCCTGGCGTTTTCGTACGCCGCAGCAAAATGGCTTGACAGTATTTTCAGGGCTTTTATTTTCTCCCCCGACTCCATTTCATGATAATCGGTTGATATTCCCATATATCCTATTTTTTCCTTATCTAGTGTCATGGGTATAAATGTCAAATTCTTCACGCCCTCGAATAAAAACTTATTTACCCTGAAACGTTTATATGAAAACTCGACTACATCCTCGATGAAAGTCGGGCTTTCTCTATCCAACAAGTATCTCTCCAAGGTCTTAGGCGTGACGTTCACTGCATGTCCTGCGATTCGCCTGCCCTCTTTCACTGAAAACATGTAATCCAGCTTTCCCAATTTCGAATCGTATAAACCCACTGTCATAAAATCTATATCCGCAAGCTTGTTGGCGTAATCGTAGGCCATATCCAAGACCTTGTCTGGATTCATGGTAGAGGTCATGGCTCCTGCGGCTTTCTGAAGCAACTTCCAGTCATCATAGGAGCGTTTAGTTTTCTCAAGCTTTGACACCAGCTTCGTGTTTCTGCTTTTAAGTTCAGACAGTTCTCCTCGCAATATCTCGTTGTCGTTGATTATCTGCTTCAGCTTTAAATCCAAATCCCTGTCAGACTCTTTTAGCTGAGAAATTCTTTTGCCTGTCTGTATTTCATGTCTCAAGGCCTCTTTATAAATCTCGTTGGAACTTCTATAGTCATTATTCTCTTCATATTCCTTGGCTATTAATAGCAAGGGATTATGATATTTTAATATAAATCGATTGTCTTTTATCAGCTGAAACAATTGCTCCGATTCTATATGATCAGATGACCTTCCAACTCTTGATTTAATAAAATATGCAATACACTTCAGCTTATAAATATTAGTCTTGTCCTCTATATTACGGGCTTTTTGAAAAGCACTGTTGAGATACATTTCAGCTTCGGTAAATCTATTTGCCTGAACCATAAAATCAACCCTCGCTGTCAGGGAATTAATTTCTGCAAATATATTTTCACATTCCACTTTTTCGCTTTCTCCTAAAAAAAAGCCCGCATTCTCTAAGTCATCCTTCTTGAGGTAGATTTGAGCAATGAATGCCAGCATATTTTTTTCCAGTGCGCCCATTGTATATTCCCTTGCCTGTTTTAGTGCTTTGAATCCATACTCCAGGGAGCCGTCCCACATTCCTGAAAAATAATACCCTAGCGATATCTGGCTGTAGGGATAAACCAATAAATCCTCCATACTGTTTTCCTTGGCCAGCTTTAACTGTTCCACAGCACCTTCAAATACATGACTGAAATCGTCATTAATCATATTCCAAAATATATCAAGGTTCCCAAGCTTAAATCTGATCGATGATTCATCTAGATCTCCCGACAGCCTCTTGCAGGTCTCCATACACTTCTTGCCCTTGTCAAGCTCAAGCCTGTAGAAATAGACATTGGCCATTTTATAAAATATATCATGAAGCTCCCTGCTCTTTCCTGAAGAACTGTTTATTTTTATTTTTAATATCTTCAGCATATCATCTGTCTTAAGTATCCCTAAATTATGAAATTCACTTACAATTAAATGAATGGATAGCATATCAATTCACCGTCCCAAATTTTTATATTCAAACGCATTTTCTAAACTAGAGCTTCTGCTGATTAGCATTACGAAATCGCTGCTGTATCTCAGCTTTTCCCATATAAATAACAGCAGGAAAAAAACCTGCTGTCATTTATATCGGATAATATTCTTTTTTTTTAAGTACTCTGGACAAGCTTTTTCATCTTATGTCAAACGTGATCTTTTTGAGTTTTTTTCTTTAAGTTCTTGTTTGCCACAGCCATCATGAGTTTTATTCTGTTTAACTGGTTGACTTCGCTTGCTCCCGGATCATAATCAATAGCGGCGATATTGGCATAAGGATACATGGCCCGTATGGGCTTCATCATCCCCTTGCCCATTACGTGGTTGGGCAGACATGCAAATGGCTGCACGCACACTATGTTTTCGATCCCTTCTTCAATCAACTCCATCATCTCAGCGGTCAAAAACCACCCTTCTCCTCCCTGATTGCCTAAGTCTATAAGCTTTTGAGCCATTTCAGCCTTATGGGTTATGGGTGTCGGCGGTCTGAACCTTTCGCTTTTTTCCAGACACTTTTTCATTCTGCTCCTGTACCATTCAATCAGTCCTATAAACCTGCTGCTATTTTTCATGGACTTTTTGCTGGTGTAAAATGCATGGTGTTTATAAACTCCATTGTACGCGCAGTAAAGGAAAAAATCCAAAATGTCTGGAACAACTACTTCAGCACCTTCTTCTTCAAGAACGTTTATTAAATCATTGTTTGCTGTGGGATGGTATTTAACCAAAATCTCACCAACAATCGCTACTTTGGGTTTTATCTCGCTTTTTAAGGCAAGAGCATCGAATTCGTCGACTATTCTTTCTATATTTTTACCAAATTCCATAAGATTTCCCGACTCTATGTTTCCCTTAGCCCGGTCTCTCCATTTTTCATAGAGCTTATTTGCAGATCCCTCTGTCTTTTCATAAGGTCTTGTCCTATACAAAACCCTCTGGAATAAATCTCCATACACCATAGCCATGATGCCTCTATTGACCATGGGAATAGAAATCTTGAATCCGGGATTTCTCTCCAACCCTGTCAGGTTGGCCGAAATAACAGGTATATGTCCCATGTTGCTGTCGTTTAGTGCCTTCCTGATAAATCCAACGTAATTAGAAGCCCGACAAGGTCCCCCTGTTTGAGACATGACCAAGGAAACATTGTCCAGATCATACTCCCCTGATTTCAAGGCATTCATCATCTGCCCAATTACAAGTATGGAAGGATAACAAGCATCGTTGTTAACGTATTTTAGTCCTTCTTCTATGGCGCTGTTGTCTACATCCGGCAGTACTTTTACATTATATCCCGACTTGGACATAGCCCCTTCGATGAAGTCAAAATGTATAGGAGACATCTGGGGCACCAACAATGTGTGGTTCTTTTTCATTTCAGCAGTGAACTTTGGAGGCTTAGGCCTTTTCTTAATACTTCTGATCTGGTAATTGTTGCCAATTCTATCATCCATGGCCGCTTTAAGGGATCTAAGCCTGATTCTTACAGCACCGAGATTATTTCCTTCGTCAATCTTGATTAGCGTGTATATTCTTCCCTTTTCTTTAAGGAGTTCCTGGGCCTGATCGCTGGTGACCGCGTCTATGCCGCAGCCGAATGAGGTTAACTGCACGAATTCTATATTCTCATTTCGTGACGCGAACTCCGCAGCGGCATATAGTCTGGTGTGATACTTCCATTGGTCGAGAACCCGTAGCGGTTCGCTCAATTTTCCCAAATGAGATACTGAATCTTCTGTCAAAACCGCCATTCCCATATCTTTTATCAAATTCGGTATGCCGTGGTGTATCTCGGGATCCACATGATATGGTCTTCCTGCAAGGATTATCGCCTTTATATTGTTTTTATTTATGTACTCAAGGGTCTCCTCACCCTTTTTCATGATTCTTTGTCTGAACGAGACTCTTTCGTTCCATGCCTTTTTGCAGGCTGATGCTATATGCTCCTTTTCAAATCCTCTTTTTGCAAATTCTACAACAAGTCTGGTCTTTATCTTGTCATAGTTCTCCATCGTTATGAAGAAGTTTACGTATTCCGTCTCAGATGTGCCTATATCATCCAGATTATGCTTTATGGTCTCGGGATATGAAGTCACTATGGGACAACTATAACAGTTGTCTGCTTCTTTGAATTCTTTTTCCTCGTAAGGTACGCAGGGATAGAATATCATATCCACTCCTTGTTTCAATAGGTTCACGATATGCCCGTGGACCAATTTAGCGGGGTAGCACACGGATTCAGAGGGTATGGTCTCAATTCCCTCTTCAAAAATCTTTTTGCTGCTGTGGGGCGAAATTACTACATCATAGCCCAAATCAGTAAAGAACGTATGCCAGAAAGGGTAGTTTTCGTACATGTTCAGTACCCTTGGGATTCCAACGGTGCCCCTGGAAATTTCATTCTTTTTATTGTTTTCATAAGCAAACAGCTCTTTATATTTATAATCGTAAAGGTCGGGCATTTCGGGCTTTTTCGCTCCACCTAATATACCCAGTCCTTTTTCGCATCTGTTTCCGGAAATGTACTTTCTTCCATCAGAAAACTTGTTGACTGTAAGAAGGCAATTATTTGTGCAAGCCTTGCACCGTTTGAATTTTATATCTATGTCGAATTTTTCTAGCTCTTGAGGCTTTAACATCGCCGATTCTTCGGATCCGTCGTATCGTTCTCTGGCTATCAAGGCGGCACCAAAAGCTCCCATGATTCCGGAAATATCCGGCCTTATGACATTCCTTCCAGAAATTTTCTCCAACCCACGGAGTACCGCATCGCTGTAAAAAGTCCCTCCCTGCACGACTATATTCTCTCCCAGTTCATCCATATTCCTGATCTTAATTACCTTTTGCAAGGCATTTCTTATGACAGAATAAGACAACCCTGCTGAAATATCTCCTACGCTTGCTCCCTCTTTTTGTGCCTGTTTCACCCTGGAATTCATAAATACAGTACATCTTGTTCCAAGATCTACCGGGCTGTCGGCAAGGAGCGCCGCATTTGCAAAGCCTTGCACATCTAAGCCTAAAGATTTTGCGAAAGTCTCCAAAAACGACCCGCATCCGGATGAACAAGCTTCGTTCAATACTATATCATCAATTATTCCGTCGACGATTTTTATACACTTCATATCCTGTCCACCAATGTCCAGTATGAAATCCACCTGGGGAAGAAAGTATTTTGCCCCTTTGTAGTGGGCCATGGTCTCTATCTCTCCAATGTCTATTTTTAAAGCAGATTTAATAAGCGCTTCGCCGTATCCCGTCACTGCTCCATTTACTATCTTAATGTCTTCGTGAACAAGGGTGTATACTTCCTTTAGTATTCCAATAGCTTGATTTAACGGACTCCCCTGATTACCGCTATAGTAGGTGTAAAGAAGTTGGCCTTCTTCCCCTATCAGCGCCGCCTTGGACGTGGTTGACCCGGCATCAATTCCAAGATATGCCTTGCCCTTGTACGAAGATATATCCTCTCGCTTGACTCTTTCCCTTTCGTGCCTTTTCCTAAACTCCAAAAGATCCGCTTCGCTTTTAAAAAGAGGTTCCAGCCTATGTATTTCCTTTAACTGCACATCACCCATACCGGAGGTTTTTTCCATAATTTCCCCCAGGCTTGTAGTTTCATCATTTTCAAATGAATCAAATGCTGCTCCTAGAGCAACAAAAAGCTGCGAGTTTTCCGGAAACCTTATCTGGTCGTCCTCCATCTCCAAAGTTTCTATGAATCTCTTTCTGAGCTCTGATAAAAAATACAGAGGGCCTCCCAAAAATGCAACATTGCCTACTATAGGTTTGCCGCAAGCTAATCCGCTTATGGTCTGATTTACCACTGCTTGAAATACGGAAGCAGCGATGTCTTCTTTTTTTGCCCCTTCGTTTAGAAGCGGTTGTACGTCGGTTTTAGCAAATACGCCGCACCTTGAGGCTATGGGATATATAACCCCGTATTCCTTGGCTAAATTGTTGAGACCAGATGCGTCACACTCCAAAAGGGAAGCCATTTGGTCTATGAACGCACCCGTGCCTCCAGCACAAGTGCCGTTCATTCTCTGTTCTATGGAATGGTCAAAGTAAGTAATTTTAGCATCTTCTCCGCCAAGCTCTATAACTACATCAGTGTCAGGGATAGTCTTTTCCACTGCCAATGTGGATGCTATGACTTCCTGTACAAATTTTATGCCCAGCCATTTAGAAACAGACAACCCTCCGGAGCCTGTAACGGATGCTTTAAGTTCAATGTTTCCTATTTGATCGTAGGCTTCTTCAATTACCGATTTTATCGTCGCTTTTATGTTCGACAAATGCCTTCTGTATACGCTGTATGTAATTTTATCATTTTCCAGAACCACAAGTTTAATAGTAGTCGATCCTACATCCAGTCCCAAATTGTAGCGCTTTTTATCTGACATCAATTGCTTATTCCTCCCAATATGACTTTACAATCAATTCATATATCTTATTCTTATTAGCGTCATTTGTCAATATCTTCATGTTTAATCTTTTCCATCATCATATATATAGGCTTTAGCCTTTTGTAAATCTTTGCATACCCGTTTTCGTACAGCTGTGCGTAAATATCGGAAGTATTTCTGTCAGGGCTGAAAACATCCTTAACTTTCACCATTGCGCGGACAGCTGTTTCAAAGCTATCGTAAACGCCCATACCTTTAAATGCACATATGGCCGCACCCAACCCTGAAGTTTCCTGGGTCTGAACCCTGTATGTCTCCCGATTCAAGACATCTGCCATAATCTGGCATATTTCATCACTCTGGGCTCCTCCCCCTGACATGGCAGCCCTTTTTATCTTCACATTTGATTTCTTCTGGATTTTCTCCATTCCTTCTTTGAGTGCAAATCCTATGCCCTCAATTATTGCTCTGTATATATGAAACCTTGTATGATCTTCCTTGAACCCGATAATTGAGCCCCTTGATTCCGGTCTTGTAAGCTCATTGCCCCAAAATGGTTGGAGCATTAACCCGTCGCTTCCTGGAGGAATCATTTTCAAGCCCCGATTCAACACATCCTCAGGCGCTTCTCCCGTGACCTGTGCCTTTTGGATTTCCCTAAAGGCAAATTCATTTTTAAACCACGAAATCATCCAGAAGCCTCTGTATACGCTGATTTCAGGATTGAATTTCTTATCGATGGCCGAAGGAAATGGCGGAATGAAAGGCTGAACCTCGTAATACCTCTCCGACGTCGTCTCTATTGTAGCTTGAGATCCCAAAGAAACACTTGCAATCTCTTCAGATACGCATCCCGTGCCCAGTGTCTCGCAGGCTTTGTCAGACCCTGATGCTATCACAGGCAAGTCCACCGGCAATCCGGTCTCAAGAGCGGCTTCTTCAGTTATTTTTCCTATAACCTCTCCTGCAGGAACTATATCGCAGAGCTTCTGTGACGGAATCTGGAACACTCTGCCCTTTAGCCCCCATTTTCCATCCCACATTTGCCTTTTATAGTTAAATGGCATATGGCCGGTCTGGCCGGATACAGAATCTATGAATTTTCCTGTGAGCTTATAGTTTAAAAAAGAAGAGAGCATAAGATATTTATGAGTTTTTTCCCATATATCACTTTCATATTCCATAATCCAGTGGGCGGGACAGCTCCTGCTGAAATTCTCAATCGTCTTTTTCATCCCTACCGCACTTGTTCCCCATGAGTATATTCTTCCGATAGGTTTTGGGTTGGCTATTTTTCTCTGATCCATCCACAGTATGGCATTTCTTAGAGGTTCACCCTTTATATCCACCGGTACGCAGGTGTCCCTTTGAGTGGTTATGACAATACACATGACAGAATTGAAATGCTTCGGATGATTTGCATTCAGTCTCTTGCAGATTAACCCGGTCTCTTCCCAATAAAGGAAAGCATCCCTTTCGGCCCAATCCGTTTCCGGAGACACATAGGGGGGATCGTATATTATTTTTTCTTTTGCCAGCAAGTTTCCGTTTTCATCGAATATCATGCCCCGAATGCTTTGTGTTCCGCAATCAAGGGACAGCACTGTTTTTTTCATAAATTCAGTTCCAACTCCTTCGCCGGTTGATTTCACCATCAATGATTATATCATATATTATTAAGATTAAAATTTAGTTAATTTCAATCTTAGGCAAACTCCATTCGTTGACAACGGATACTACTGATATATAATATATTGTAGACATATAATCTAGGAGGCTTGCTAATAATGTTGAACCAATTGTATTCTGAAAAAATATTGACTATCAAAGAACATCTGCTTGTAACAATAGGCATAATCAAATCATCTATTAGTATTTTCTTGTATTTGGCTGCAATACCTTTCATAAGCTACAGTTTTTTATTTATTTACATGGGGGATGGAACTGTGGAAGCCGTCCTGGCCATTCCCGATTCCATTATAACCACCATATTCCTTCTGAACTTCGTGATATTTCTAATTATGATACCT
>CAZOTE010000030.1:0-21669 GCA_964582705.1 uncultured Eubacteriaceae bacterium
ACCTGGGAGAAAGGAATTAATTAAATCACCATCTAATGATGATTTGATTATACGTGAATTTATGAAAAAGAAGGACCTGATTTTAATGGCTATTGTATTAATTATCGCCGTTATAGGACTGTTGTTTTCCCATATTTACAGTAGCGGCGCCGCTGAGCTCAAGGTAGTCATAACTATAGACGGAGAGGTGTTTCGAGAAATTCCTTTGACTGAAGACACCAATGAAGAGATACGCGTCGAACAAAACGGTGATATAAACATCGTAATAATTGATAGTGGCGCAGTCAGAATTGTGGAAGCTACTTGTCCAGATCAAATTTGCGTTTACACGACGCCTGCAGATGAAAACGGAGAAATGATCGTATGCCTTCCTAACAAGGTAATTGTGGAAGTAACTAGAAACGATTGAATTGGAGTGCAAAATGAAAAACAATACAAAAAAACTCGTATACATATCCATGCTCGTTACACAGGCAATGATACTCAGCTACATAGAGTCGCTTCTGCCCGCAATCCCGATACAAGGCGCCAAGTTAGGGCTAGCCAATATTGCAACAGTTCTTGCATTGTCCACCTTGAATTTTAAAAGCTGCCTGTTGATCGTCATTGCGCGAACTTTATTAACCGGTCTTCTCTTCGGAAATATGGCTTCAATTATTTATTCAATGACCGGAGGAGTTCTAAGCCTTCTGGCAATGTATCTAATCATAAAGTTGTTAAGAAATGAACTAAGTTTGGTTAGTGTAAGTATCGTAGGTGCGATATTTCACAACCTGGGTCAGCTGGGAATAGCTATTCTTATCCTGTCAAATCCCAAACTTGCAATATTGCTCCCATACCTGTTTATCATCGCAATTCCGACAGGTTTGTTTGTAGGGCTGGTTTCAAATTATCTGCTTAAATACTTATCTAAAAATAATTTCAACTACAAAAATAACAGGTGATTGATAATGAATGAATTTTGGAAAGACTATCCTCATATAGGAAACACCTTGGGTGAAGTCACTCAGTTGATTATAGAAACAACCAAAGACTCGGATGATTTCATCACCGAAGCCATCTCCGGTGCTGTGACATCAGGGGGGAAGATGTTAAGACCCGCTTTTTTGATCATCTCCTCGGAATTTGGCTCATACAAAAGGGAGAACGCAATCAGACTTGGAGCTGTAATTGAAATGCTTCATATCGCAACCCTTGTCCATGACGATATCATAGACGAGGCAAAATTAAGAAGAGGCGTTGAGAGCGTCCAAAGTAAATATGGCAAGGATAGTGCGGTCTTTATCGGAGATTACCTATTTGCAAAATGTTTTACTTTAATATCTTCCCACTTTGAAACTAAAACTATGGAAAAACTTTCGGGAGCCATACTTAGTATCTGCAAGGGTGAATTAAAGCAATACAGCCTAAGATACAAATACGACAACGGAATCTTCAGTTACTTGAAGATAATAACCGGAAAAACAGCTGCGTTGTTTGCCATGAGCTTTCACATAGGTGCTATGAACAGCGACCTATCAGACAGGCAAGTAAAAATACTTACACGGATAGGATACCTAACCGGCATGGCTTTTCAGATAATCGATGATTGTCTCGATTATTCCGACAATCAAACTATCAAAAAAAGCACCATGAACGATCTAAAACAAGGTTATCTGACACTTCCGGTTATATACGCCCTAAACAATGATAAAAGCAACGAGCTGAAAACACTATTGGAAACAACTAATTTCAACGAGAATGATCTCAACAGGGTTCACCATCTGGTCAAATCCAACAACGGTCTGGATGATGCCCGGCTTCTAGCACGAAAATACACAAATAAAGCTTTTAACTATATATCCAAACTACCTGATTCCGAGAACAAGAATATCCTAGAAGAGATAATCAAAGGGATGCTCCACAGAAAATATTAAACGTCAAGGAGGATTAAATGTATCATAAAGATCTTCAAGAATTCATCAAATTTTTAGACAAAAAAGGTGAGCTTCACAGAATTAAAAGAGAAGTTGATCCATATTTAGAAATAACCGAAATAACTGACCGCGTGTCAAAGTCTTACGGACCTGCTCTTCTTTTTGAAAATGTAAAGGGTTCTAAATATCCTCTTTTGATAAATGCTATGGGTACCTATGAGAGAATGGCAATGTCACTTGGAGTAAAAGATGTTACAGTTGTAGCCGATGAAATCGAGCATCTTATTAAGTTAGATCAATATTCAAGCTTGATGGGGAAGATCAAGTCCATACCTAAATTAGCTCCACTTCCTTTTATCTTTCCAAAAAAAATCAAAAAAGCTTCTTGTCAAGAAGTCATAGAGGATGCAGATTTAGATACCTTGCCTATCCTAACCTGCTGGCCCGAAGACGGCGGCCCTTTTATAACTCTGCCTCTAGTGATAACAAAAGATCCCATCAGTGGCACTCAAAACATGGGGATGTACAGGCTCCAAAAATATGATAAAAAAACTACAGGAATGCACTGGCACCTTCATAAAGACGGAAAAGAAATTTATGAGAATCATCGTAAGTTAGACATTAAGAAAATGCCCGTGTGCGTAGCTTTAGGATGCGACCCTTCACTGATTTATTCTGCCACTGCTCCATTGCCCAAGATGATAGACGAAATGATATTTGCAGGTTTCTTAAGGAAATCTCCTGTAGAGACCGTAAAAGCCGTAACGTGTGATATTTACGTTCCTGCATGCGCCGAGTTTATTTTGGAAGGCTATGTGGAAATCGATGAATTAAGAAAAGAAGGGCCTTTTGGCGATCATACCGGATATTATTCATTAGAAGACATGTACCCGGTATTCCATGTAGAGAAGGTAACCCGAAAGAAAAATCCTGTGTATCCTGCAACAATCGTGGGACAGCCTCCTATGGAAGACTGTTACATCGCAAAGGCGACAGAAAAAATATTCTTTCCCCTTATTAAAATGCTCATACCGGAAATTACCGACATGAATCTTCCCCTGGAAGGAGTCTTCCACAACTGTGCAATAGTATCAATAAAAAAGTCTTTCCCAAAACACGCCTTTAAGGTTATGAACTCACTCTGGGGATTAGGTCAGATGATGTATACTAAAATGATAATCGTCGTTGACGATACCGTCGATGTTCAAAACTTATCTGAAGTAATGTGGAAAGTATTTAACAATATAGATGCCAAAAGAGACTTGATGATATCCGAGGGCCCTCTTGATGCATTGGACCACTCTTCAAATACCCCTTTCTTCGGCAACCGGCTAGGCATAGACGCGACAAAAAAATTAAAAAGCGAAGGGTATGACAGAGAATGGCCAAACGACATTACCATGAGCGAGGATATCAAAAAGATGGTTGATAAAAGGTGGTCAGATTATGGGTTTGGCAAATAAGATAAAAAACTATGGTGAACTTGTGATGTTCTCTCATAGCCTTTTTTCACTTCCATTTGCAATGATTTCGATGATTTGGGCAGCAGGAGGATTCCCTGAACCACGTCTTATCACATTAATAATTGTTGCGCTCTTTGCAGGAAGGAATGGTGCAAATGCCATAAACCGCGTTATTGACTCACCATATGATAAGATTAATCCTAGGGTAGCCCACCGCCATATTCCGCAAAATATAGTCACGAAAAAAGAGGCTTCTATCCTATCTGCAGTTTTGTTCCTAATCTTTTCCGCTGCAGCATACCTTATAAACCCCCTTTGTTTTTATCTGTCTCCCATTGCTTTGCTTTTATTTGTAGCCTATTCATACACAAAGCGGTTTACATGGGCGTGCCATTTAATCCTTGGAATTACTTGTGCCGGCGCTCCATTTGGAGCTTGGATAGCCGTGACCGGGAAGCTATCTTATGAGCCTTTTCTAATATCCTCTGCAGTTGCTTTATGGATTGGAGGATTCGACGTGCTTTACGGAACACAGGATATCGATTTTGACAAAAAACTAGGTCTATACTCCATACCTGCTTATTTCGGCTATAAAAAGAGCTTAAAAATCGCCGCATTGTTTCACGCTGCTTCGTGGCTCATACTTTTTTCTTTGTTTTTTGTTTTAAACAACGGTTACATCTATCTTACAGGTTTGATAATCATTGGAGTGCTGTTTGCCACGGAGCACAGGCTGGTGCGTCCAGGAAACGCTAAGTTTATGAATTGGGCAAGTTATCATATCAACCAAATCGTAAGCGTAACCTTTTTTATATCTTCATTTTTAGACTTTTGGCTTAGGAGAGGATTTTAATGTCTAAATATATAATTGCCATAACAGGGGCCTCGGGAAGCATTTACGGCAAAAAAATTGTAGAATTGCTTTTGCATTTGGGTCACGAAGTTCATTTGATCATATCTAAAACCGGAATGCAGGTTCTATCTCACGAGTTGCTTATATCCTATGAATGTTTTATTAAAGAATTTAACGTATCTAGCAATTTTCATGTGGAGATTGAGGATGATTTTTTCTCACCTGTTGCCAGTGGCTCATTTAAAACCTCCGGCATGGTAATACTGCCATGTTCCATGGGCACGTTGGGAAAAATCGCCGGTGGTTCATCTGACAACCTAATTATCCGGGCTGCAGATGTATGCCTTAAAGAAAAACGCAAGCTTATTATTTGTCCAAGGGAGACACCCTATAATGGGATTCACCTGAAGAACATGCTTGCATTAAACGACGCTGGTGCCTGCATCGCTCCTATCAGTCCCGGATTCTACAATTTCCCCAAAACCTTGGATGACATAATAAATCACCATTGTTCGCGAGTACTTGACCTTTTGGAAATTGAAAATCCGAATGCCAAACGTTGGGGACAAACCAATGATTGATAATTGCTTTAAGGTTGAAAAATTAAATGTAACTATCGACTCCAACCAAATACTCAATAATATAGACTTCTCTTCAAAAACAGGTTCTATCACCTGCATCACTGGAGTTTCAGGAATCGGAAAGACAACCTTATTAAAGACAGTCGGACAAATAATAGATAAGACTTCTGGCAATATCAGCTTAAGGGGCAATCCCATCAACAACAAAGAACTCAAAATAGGCTATGTTCCCCAGGATCACGGTCTTTACTCCTGGCTCAAGGTTAAAAGCAACATCTTGCTACCTTGTAAAATAAAAAAAATGCAACCAAAAGAATCTTTATTTAAAGAAATTGTAGACAATCTTGGAATTTCTCATTTGGCTGATCGCTACCCCAATAACTTAAGCGGTGGCGAAAAACAACGCGTGGCTCTGGCTAGAGGTATGATATTAAACCCTGAAATACTCCTAGTGGACGAAGCATTTTCTTCTCTAGACGCCCTTAGCAAGCTGTCTGGATACAATTTGTTTTTGTCCTTACATGAAAGATTCAAGCCTACGACTCTAGTCATCACCCATGACTTGGATGAAGCTTTGTATCTAGCTGACAGCATCGTTGTCTTAAGTCGTGGAGAATGCCGGCAATTAGATAACAAAGCAAAGGGACATAAGAAGACCGATAAGATTTATCTTGAGCATTTAAGCATAGTTGAAACGCTCGTTAGAGGAGAGGATTTTGATGAAAAACATTACTAAACTTTTAGCTGCAGCTGTTTTCCTCATTCTTTTATGGCAAGTCGGAAGCATTTTGATAGACAGCAACATACTGCCTGCTCCCTATCCTGTGATATCGAATACTATAAAAAATTTCAACGGGAAGCTCTTGATGCACGGTTTGTACAGCTTGAAGAGAATATTTTTAGGAATAACATTCGCCGCATTGACAGCATGGCCTATTGGAATAATGCTGGGTTATCATAATAAGTTGGACAACTTGATATCACCGGTAATCTATCTTCTTTATCCTGTTCCCAAAATAGCACTTTTGCCTATTTTCATGCTTTTATTCGGCTTGGGAGATGCGACTAAAATTTCCATGATATATATAATCATTTTTTTTCAGATACTCGTAAATACCAGAGATACTGTCAGGGTCATAAATCCCTCGTTGTTTTATCCATTGAAAGTATTGGGGGCATCAAAAGCACAGATTTTCATCCATGTACTTGTTCCTTACAGCTTGCCGTCACTAGTATCCTCTATAAGGATCGCACTGGGAACGGGAATTGCAGTTCTTTTCTTTTCTGAAACATTCGGTTCCCAATATGGTCTAGGTTATTTTATCATGGACAGCATGATGAGAATCGACTACATAGGCATGTTTTCCGGAATTTTAACTTTGAGCATTTTAGGCCTATTGCTCTTTACAGCAACTGAGTATATCGAAAATAAAATTACCAATCATTAAAAACAAATATTATCTTTTGAAATCAAGGGTATAAATTTGTGTAATAACGAAATGGAGGATTACATATGAAACGAATCGAAAGCTTTTCAGTCGACCACGAAAAACTTCAAAAGGGTGTATATGTATCTCGAATAGACAAATTTGGAGATACCACCTTAACTACCTTTGACATCAGAATGAAAAAACCAAACGTCGATGCAGTATTGGGAACCGGTGATATTCATGCAATTGAACACCTCGGCGCGACTTTTCTGCGGAACCATGAAAGATACTCATCCCACACAGTCTACTTTGGACCTATGGGCTGCAGAACCGGTTTCTACCTGATTTTAGAGGGTTCATATCAATCTAGGGACATCGTTCCTCTTCTTAAAGACTTGTTCCAATTCATCAAGGATTTCACTGATGCTGTGCCTGGCGCAAGCCCAGTAGAGTGTGGCAATTATTCGGATATGGATTTAGAAACCGCCAGAAACGAGGCTGCAGATTTTTACGATTTGTTAAAGGACATTCCCGAGGAAAAATTAAACTACCCAAGCTGAAAAAATCCAAAGATCATCCTTTGATCTTTGGATTTTTTCTTTTATTTATTTACATATCGAATTTTTCATGAATGTGCTTCATGGCTTCTTTTCCTTTATCCTTATTGATTATGCAGGATATCTTTATTTCAGATGTGGAAATCATCTGAATGTTCACCCCTATTTCGTATAAAGATTCAAAAAACTTGGATGCAACCTCAGCGTTAGCAACAACTCCGGTCCCAACCACTGATAGCTTTGCAACGCCTTTGTCGTATTCTACCTTTTCTGCACCAACTTCAAAGGCAAACTTTTGAGCTATATCCACAGCTGTCTGCAGCTCATCCAATGCAACCGTAAATGTAATGTCGTTCACATTGTTCCTATTTACGTTTTGCACTATCATATCAACGTGGATATCAGCTCTAGCAAGAAGCGAAAATAGATTGAAAGCTATACCCGGCTTATCCGGCACCTCCATTACAGATATTTTTGCAATATTTTCATCTAGGGATATGCCCCTGATCAATACTTTTTCCATTTTATTTACCTCCCCTATTGTAGTTCCGTCATTGTCATTGAAGCTGGATCTGACCTCCAATGCTACATTGAACCTTCCGGCCATCTCCACGGATCTTGGATGAAGCACTTTAGCACCAAGAGCCGCCAGCTCCAATACCTCGTCATAGCTAATTGAATTTATCTTCTTTGCACTAGGCACTATTCTCGGATCGGCGGTATAGACTCCATCGACATCAGTGAAAATCTGACATTTGTCCGCCTTCAGTGCAGCAGCCAATGCTACCGCTGTCGTATCTGATCCACCTCTACCAAGGGTGGTTATATCCAGGTCTTTGTTTATTCCTTGAAATCCCGCAACAATTACGATCTTTCCACCTCTGAGCTCTTTTTCAATTCGCTCAGTATTTATAGCATCTATTTTGGCCTTGCTGTGCCTAGAGGATGTAAGTATCCCACACTGAGCACCTGTTAGTGATATAACATCCTGGCCCATGCTTTGAATGGCCATGGCGAGCAGAGCTATTGATATTTGTTCTCCAGTGGACAAGAGCATATCCATCTCTCTTTTATGGGGGTTTTCATTAATCTTGTAAGCCATTTTAACCAAATCGTCTGTAGTATCTCCCATAGCCGATACCACCACAACCACATTTTTTCCTGATTCTTTTGTCTTTATTACTCTTTTAGCGACATTTTTAATTCTGTCTATATCTCCAACACTTGTACCACCGTATTTTTGAACTATTAAGTTTTTCATTTGTTATTCCTTTCTTGGATATGATTCAAGCTGATTTACTGAACTATTCTTGCATAAAACAGCTCATTACCCATATCGGCAATTCTTTGTGCCAGATCATTCACTGTGTATGCGCTTAGCTCTTCAGTTACTACGAATATCTGACTTTTCTCAACCATCATCTTTTTGACTTTTGATGTCTCATCTATCATATCGATTATTTCTTTAAATTCTTTGTGATTTTTTATATCAACTCTTAGGTAATACTTTCCTTGAAAAATATCCAATTTCTTGTTTTCCACCGTTTTATCCAGAATGATGTCGTCTCGCCTCTCGGAGTTGTTGATTATATACAAGAGATCTCCAACTACTGCATTGGCAGTCGCATTTTTACCTGCTCCTTTGCCGTAAAACTGCAATTCTCCTATAATGTTTCCGTGGATTGATACGATATTGAATTCTTCATTTACATTGCTCATGATATTCTTTGACGACAAGAGCACCGGCTCCACCGTTGCGCAGTATTTACCATCATCCATTTTTGAATGTGCAAGATACTTGAGCACATACCCTAGATTATCGAACATTTCCATGTCCGATTTTGAAACCTCTCTGATACCCCTCTTGTAAATATCCTCATCTTTTATATGACATCCAAATGCCAATGATGACAATATTGCGAGCTTTCTGGAAACATCGAATCCGTCAACATCCGCGCTTGGATCCGCCTCAGCAAAGCCCAGCTCTTGAGCCTCTTTTAATACATCATCGAAATCTCTGCCTTCGCTGGACATTTTAGAGAGTATGAAATTTGAAGTTCCGTTTAGTATTCCTTTTATTTCATCTATCCGATTGATCTTAAGTGTTTCCTTCAATGAAGTGATTATCGGTATTCCGCCTCCCACACTGGCCTCGAACAAAAACATCACGTTATTTTCTTCGGCAAGTTTTAAAAGCGTGTCAAGATATTCAGATACAACTGCCTTATTGGCTGTAATTACATGTTTTTTGTTTCTCATTGCATCCTTCATGTAGCTGTATTCCGGCTCCATCCCCCCCATGGCGAAGATGACAGCCTCAATCTCTTGGTCCTCAAGAATTTCATCAAAGGAATCTGTCAGCAAGTCCTCAGAGACATCCAACTTTCTCTTTTTCGTCTTATCTCTAACCAAAACCTTCTTTATATTTACTTTTTCTTGAGCATTTGCGAAATAATTGCCTTTTTCTTCATTTATTATCTCGTATACGCCCGTACCCACGGTGCCCATTCCTAGCAGTGCAATCTTCATGCCTTCACCTCAAAATTTCTTTATATTATTTATTTTGTATTTATATTAAAAACACTTGTTTTTTACACGAAAACATTTTATCATAGATAATAGACAAATACAACAACGATAGTAAATTTTAATGGAGGTTTTTTTAATGCTTAAATACAACAGCACACGTTCCAATATCACTGCGATGCCATCTGAAGCTATTCTGAAAGGCATATCTTCAGACGGAGGTTTGTATGTACCCGAGAATTTCCCGAAAATAGAAGTCGAAAGTTTGAAAGGCAAAAGCTACGAAGAAATTTGCTTTCAGGTCCTTTCAAGATATTTCCATGAGTTTGACCAAAGAGACTTGAAAGATATGATTAGCCAATCCTATGGTAAATTCAACACCAGGGAAGTAACCCCCTTGGCTGTTTTTGGAGATCTGAATTTCCTGGAATTATACCATGGCCCAACTTTGGCTTTTAAGGATGTAGCCTTGAGCATACTGCCTCATCTTTTGACCGCTTCAGCTAAAATTCAAGATGTAGATGATGAAATAGTCATACTTACAGCAACTTCTGGAGATACAGGCAAAGCCGCTTTGGAAGGATTTGCAGATGTGAAAGGCACAAGCATAGTTGTCTTTTTTCCAAATGACGGAGTCAGCATGATACAGCGAAAACAAATGACGACTCAATCCGGTAAGAATGTTCATGTGATTGCTATTGAAGGCAACTTCGATGATGCACAAAGGGGTGTCAAAGAAATCTTCAGCGACGAAGACTATAATAAATTGTTGAAAAAAAATGGATTCGTGCTCTCTTCCGCCAACTCTATCAATATAGGAAGACTCGTTCCGCAGATAGTCTACTATTTCGACTCCTATATCAAATCTGTAGAAGCCGGAAAAATAAAAATGAACGAGCCTGTAAACTTTACTGTCCCTACAGGCAACTTTGGGAACATCCTTGCAGGCTATTATGCAAAAAATATGGGATTGCCAATAAACAAGCTAATTTGTGCTTCCAACGATAACAATGTTCTGTTCGACTTCTTCAAAACCGGAGAATACGACAAAAACCGACCTTTCATTAAAACCATATCCCCATCCATGGATATTTTGGTTTCAAGCAATTTTGAAAGGCTTTTATACCACGTATCGAACTTTGATAGTGATTTTGTAAAAAAAGCAATGGACGACTTATCGAGCATAGGAAAATACAAAGTATCCGATAAAATCAAAGATACAATATCCGAAAATTTTTATGGCAATTACTGTGATGAAAAAGACACTCTAAGAACCATCAAGACTGTCTACGACAAATACGGATACGTAATTGATCCCCATACTGCAGTTGGGTGCAAGGTATACGAAGACTACAAATCAGAGACAGGAGACAATACTTATAATATAATACTTTCAACTGCCAGCCCTTACAAGTTTACAAAGTCAGTTTACGAAGCCATATTCGGTCCGTCCGAACTTGATGATTACACATTGATTGAAAAGCTGTCAGAAAGCACGGGTTTATCCCTTCCTAATGAACTGATCGCCATGTGTACATCAGAAGATTTGCATAAAAAAGTATGCGACTCTCACAAAATGAAAGAAAGCATAACTGAAATACTGTTATGATTAATAAAGATAGACTTTTCAAGGTAACAGTCCCGGCAACATCGGCAAACCTGGGACCGGGGTTTGATACATTCGGACTAGCCCTTGGCTTGTACAACAGTTTTACCATTGGACGATCAGATAAAATGGTGTATAAAGGATGTAATCCAAAGTATCAAAACGAGGAAAATCTTGTATACCAGTCTGCAATGGTGCTATTTAAAAAATACCACCAAGATGATTCATATGCTGAGAACCTGTATATCGAATTTAATACAGACATACCTACAGGTCGGGGACTTGGAAGCAGTGCTTCATGCATAGTAGCAGGACTATTGGGAGCAAACTTGATATTGGGCGAGCCTTATGATACGAATGAGTTATTTCAGTTCGCATGCGAACTGGAAGGCCATCCTGATAACATTTCTCCAGCTTTTTTTGGCGGGCTGACCGTCAGCACTAAAACAGATATGGGTTTTTATTGTAAAAAAGCTCCTTTATCTTCGGAATTAAAATTTCACGTTATTATACCAGGTTTTGAAATTTCCACCAGAGAGGCTCGGGAAATTATATCCGACAGCGTCTCCTTGAAAACTGCAAGCTTGAATATAGCCAACAGCTCTATACTTCTTTTATCTCTGATTTCTGGAGATGCCGAAGGAATAGTTATTGGCTCCAAAGATCATATGTATGAAGGTCAAAGAAAAACCTTGGTGAAAAACTTTGATTCAATCAAGATGTCCGTCATTAAAAACGGAGGATTAAGCTGTACCTTCAGTGGTTCTGGCCCTGCCCTATTGTGCGTGAGCAAAAACAATATGTTGAACACTGCTGAAATTGAAAGTCATTTAAACCTCCTCGATGAAGGATGGATGCTGGTTAATCTTCCAGTGGATGATTTTGGGGCTTTTTTCGAGATTTTATAAAGGATGTGTAGGCATGCTCACCAAATACCTAATCGTAAGTAAAGATATACTTCCGGAGTACTACGACAAAGTTCTGGAAGCAAGAAACTTAATTGAAAGCGGTAGACAAAAAAACATAAGCGATGCAGTAAAAGCTGTAGGCATAAGCCGCAGCACATATTATAAATACAAGGATTTCATTTTTTCTCCTTCAAATCACTTGGGAAGAAAGGCGACCCTCAGCTTTATACTCGAACACAAAAAAGGCATCCTATCTCACCTTCTTAACATATTGGCAGAGGAAAATGCCAACATACTTACCATAAATCAAGATATACCAATCAACAACAGCGCCATTGTCAATATTACTTTGGATGTACTGGAGCTAAAACTGTCGATGGACCAGCTTATGGATAAGCTGAAAGGTCTTGAGGGTGTAACAAAAGTCAGGCTGCTCGCTATCGAATGAGATAATTCAAGACATGAAAAAAGCCCTTTGGAGGGCTTTTTTCATGTAGTACTTTCTATTCCTTTATAATTGATTTCAGTTGGAAGTCTGCATAGCTTTCCATGCCGTGTTCGGTAATATCCAAACCTTCCAGTTCTTCTTCTCTTGATACCCTAAGCCCTACAAGCTTGTCGATTGTTTTAAAGAGTATGAATGCCGTAGTCATCGTCCAAGCTGCAACAGCCAATACGCCTATCAATTGAGTCAGCAGCAGAGATGCGCCACCACCATAGAACAACCCGCCATCTACTGCGAAAAATCCTACCATTAATGTTCCCAAAGCTCCACATACTCCGTGAACGCTTACCGCACCAACAGGATCGTCAATTTTAAGAACATGATCTACAAACTCTACTGAGAATACAATAACTACACCTGCTATAGCTCCAATTATCGTAGCACCTATCGGTGTTACTGATGCTGTTCCTGCTGTAATTCCAACAAGTCCTGCCAAAGCACCATTTAAAGTCATACTTACATCGGGTTTGCCATATTTTATCCATGTAACTGCCATGGACATTATTGCGCCCATTGCAGCAGCTAAGTTCGTGGTAATAAATATGCTCGCTATAGCTTCAGCGTTTTCAAGACCGGATGCAGCCAATTGAGACCCTGGGTTAAAACCAAACCATCCGAACCACAGTATGAATACTCCTAGTGCTCCCAATGTTATGCTGTGACCTGGAATAACCTTCGCTTTTCCCTCTTTTGTATATTTTCCGATTCTCGGTCCTATCACTGCCGCTCCAACAAGAG
This sequence comes from uncultured Eubacteriaceae bacterium, assembly GCA_964582705.1. Lineage (GTDB taxonomy): Bacteria > Bacillota > Clostridia > Eubacteriales > Alkalibacteraceae > Alkalibacter. The sequence goes on from CAZOTE010000030.1 coordinate 13,084, forward strand.
CTGCCCATCCACCAACAGAGTGTACAACTGTAGATCCAGCAAAATCTACAAATCCCAATTCTGCAAGGAATCCGCCACCCCAAATCCAGTGTCCTACTATAGGGTAAATGATCAGCGATATGAAAAAGCTGTAAGAAAGGTAGGAAACAAACTTCGTCCTTTCCGCCATAGCTCCTGAAACTATTGTAGCTGCAGTTGCACAAAATACCGTTTGAAAAATCAGGAATGCGAAGGTAGGAACTCCAAAATCATACGTCCCTTTTACAAACAAGTCTAGGCTTCCTATGACCCCACCTATGCTGTCTCCAAACATGATTCCAAATCCAAACACCCAGTAGATTATTGAACCTACTGAGAAGTCCATAATATTTTTCATTATTATGTTACCTGCATTTTTTGCTCTGGTGAAACCTGTTTCAACCATCGCAAACCCCGCTTGCATAAAAAACACTAGTACCGCACCAAGCAATACCCATACCGTATCCAAAGAAACTGCCATTTCCATATCCATATCTATCCCTCCGTTTATTTCATCTTTATTAATTTTTCCTCTTATTTGTGATATAATTTCACTGTGTAGTGTAAGGCCATCTTGCAGGATGGCTGATTTGCATTTCGGGCGCCATATAAACCCGGAATGCATTTTTTTGAATTAATTCAGTGCCGATGTGCCTTCTTCGCCAGTTCTGATTCTTATTGCGTTTTGAATTTCATAGATGAATATCTTACCTGAACCAATTTCATTTGATCCTAAAACTTCTTTTGCAATTCTTACTACTTCCTTTACAGGTACTACTGAGACTACCACCTCGACTTTTATCTTTGGCAACAAGTCGATTTTATACTCATTTCCTCGATAAAACTCTGTTTTTCCTTTTTGCATTCCGCATCCAAGCACCTGAGTAACCGTCATGCCGGTGATGCCTATTGAGTTAAGCCCATCTTTTAAGTCTTCTAGTTTGCTTCCCTTTGTGATGATTTCAATTTTCGTCAATTTGTCTGACATGTTTATCCCTCCTCATAAATTACTAACGGCGCCTATATATTTCTATATAGACGCCGTTGTCTTTCAATTTAATTATTCTACAATTTTAGAACTGTAAAATAAAAAAAGTCTGCATTTGGAAAAATACAGACTTCATCGTCGTTATTAACTTGTTTCAACTTGTTGGACTCATTATAGCCTAAAATTCAAGTCTATGTCAATACTTTTTCAAAACTTTTTGATTTGTTTTTCAAAAAGTTTCATTTCAAATGTTTTAAAAAGCCCACAATATCTATGGCTCTAGGAGGACAACCTGGCAGCGACTTGTGGAAATTTGATGTGCAGATTCCGATTCCTAAGTTTCCATTCTTATCTTTAAAGCCTTGTCCTATGCATATCTTGTCCTTTATATTTCTCGAATCACCTGTTTCGTCGAGTCTGTCAAGGGCTCGTATCAAACTTCCGTAACAAGCGCTGCAGGCATCCACTTCCTCAACAAACTTTGCCAGTCCCTGAACTTTTCTTCCCGATATGGTTGAACTCATCGCACTTTTTGCCTCATTGATTTCAATGACATTTGCATCTTCAGTTCTTGAGCTGCCTACGCCCAATTTTTCAGCCATTTTGACGTAGGGAACTTCATCCAAGGAGTATCCCATAAGGTCACAAACATAAGAATCACATAATACCGGATCAGTTGCTGCAATTATCCTATTCATAGATACAGGGTTACCCCCTTCTTCAAAATTCAAGTCTCCGCATATTCCATCCACCATTATAAAATCATTTTTTGCCACAGTGTTCAAATGGGCGATGGGCTTATGAAGTCCCATGGTGTGGAATTTGCGCTTTTCCTGGTTAGTTATGACGCCCTTGTTGTTCTTCAGGGCACATGTTACGCCAGTCTGACAGTGTCCTTTAAGCACCGGCATATTGATCATAAAATCGACTTCCATGGCACTGTCACATATGTTTATGCTTATTCCCTTACAATCATATGAGCTGAAGGAATCTTTTTGGGTATCCACAAGTTTGACTCCATACTTTCTTTTTAAATCATTATATCCACATATGTCAAATGCTGCGGAAGTCCTGTCCCCAACCCAAGAGCCTTCAATTACAGAAATGTCTTCATACCCCTTTTCTTTGAGATATTCGATAGCTCCAGCTACCATTTCCGGATGAGTCGTAGCCCCCTCCTGTGCAGGTTTAGCGACAACCAGGTTGGGCTTTATTCCTATTTTCTTTTTTCTGTCTCCAATCAGATCTTCTATTTGAACCTCATTCAAAATCTTTTTAGCCATCTCTTTTGGATTGCTCCCGTATACTACATAAATATCATTTCTATTCATTATCTGTCCCTCCTTTACACAACTTATCCTATAGCAATAGCTTGCCCGACGCAATGTCCCATATATACGACTCATGCAAAATTAATTATGCATTAATACCTAATAAAGCCCTGAACAATTCAAAAAAACGAATCGTCCAGGGCTTTATATTTACTTTATTACGCTTTTTCCCATTAAATACTTGTCAACTTCTCTTGCTGCCAGCTTACCTTCCTGAATAGCCCAAACAATAAGGCTCTGACCACGTCTCATGTCTCCTGCTACAAACACTTTTTCTTCACTGGTCTCAAAGTCCTCGTATGCTGCCATTACGTTGCTTCTGGGGTCTCTGTCTAGCTCAAGCTCTTCAGGTATGGTATCTTCCGGGCCTAAAAATCCCATTGCCAGGAGAACCATATCAGCTTTCCACACCTTTTCAGTCCCCGGTATTTCCTTTGGATACATCCTGCCTTGATCATCCTTTGTCCATTCAATTTGAACAGTATGGACCTCTTTTACCTTTCCATTCTCATCTCCAACAATTTTTTTAGTGTTTATGAGGTAATTCCTTGGATCTCTTCCATACAGGCTGATAGCCTCTTCCTGGCCATAGTCGATTTTTAGCTTCTTAGGCCACTCCGGCCATGGATTTGATGCTTCCTGCCTCTTTTCAGGGGGCTCAGGCATTATCTCAAACTGGTATACACTGTTGCATCCATGCCTGATGGATGTCCCCACGCAGTCTGTGCCTGTATCTCCTCCACCGATTATAATTATGTCTTTATCCCGGGCGCTTATGTAGTTTTCATCTTCTAAGTTTGAATCCAGCAGGCTTTTTGTATTTGCACTTAAAAAATCTACTGCAAAATGAACTCCGTCAAGATCTTTGCCCTCTACATTCAATCCCCTTGCCTTGGTAGCCCCACAGCATAATACCACAGCATCAAATTCCTCTAAAAGTTTTTTAGCCGGTACGTCCTTGCCCACTTCCGTATTGTAAATGAATTTAATGCCTGACTCTTCCATTACTTTAAGGCGTCTATCTACAAATCTCTTTTCCAGCTTCATATTTGGAATTCCATACATCAACAATCCGCCTGCTCTGTCGCTTCTTTCGTAAATAGTCACGTCATGTCCTACTGCATTCAAGTAATGGGCAGTGGAAAGGCCTGCAGGACCTGAGCCCACCACAGCGATTTGTCTCCCGGTTGACTTTGCTTTAAAAGGTTTTACCCAACCTTCAGTAAAAGCCGTTTCTATAATTTCGTACTCGATATTACTTATAGTTACAGACTCCATCTGATAGCCTTCCGTACACGAGCCTTCACAGGGTGCAGGACACACTCTGGATGTAAATTCAGGAAAAGGATTTGTTCTTGTCAGCCTTTTATAAGCTTCCATCCATTGGCCTCTATAAACCAAGTCATTCCACTCCGGAATCAAGTTCTTGACAGGACAGCCTGCGGCCATGCCCGCTAGAAGCACCCCCCCGTGACAGAAAGGAATCCCGCAGTCCATACACCTAGCTCCCTGTATTTTCATCTCCTCTTTTGTAAGTGAAACCTTGTATTCGTCCCAATCCTTTATTCGTTCCTGAGGAGGTCTCTTATTTGATTCTTTTCTTTCATATTCCAAAAATCCAGTTGCTTTTCCCATATCTTATATACCTCCTAGTTTCCACTTGCTCTTGAAACATCTTTGTAGTTTTCCTCGAAAGCCACCATCAAAGCCTCATCACCGCTAAGACCCGCCTGGTGTGCCCTTTCGATATTTTCAAGCATTCTCTTGTAATCCTTGGGTATAACTCGGGTAAATCTTGAGGAATAACTCTCCCAATCCTTAAGAATCTTTTGAGCTTGTGGGCTTGCCGTATATTGTACATGACTTTCTATCATAGCCTTTACTTGGTCTAATTCTTCTGATGACTCAATTTTTTCAAGATTGACCATCGCTTTATTACAATAAATCTCGTCAAAATCAAGAATATATGCTATTCCACCACTCATTCCAGCACCAAAGTTGCGTCCTGTTTTACCTAATATCACGACTTTTCCGCCTGTCATATACTCACAACCATGATCGCCTACACCTTCGACTACTGCTATTGCTCCGCTATTTCTGACACAGAAACGCTCTCCGGCAATACCGTTGATATACGCTTCTCCTTCTGTAGCTCCATAGAAGCCTACATTTCCAATAAGAATATTATCTTCCGGAGCATAGTCAGCCGTTTTAGGAGGATATACGACAATCTTTCCCCCTGACAACCCTTTGCCTATGTAGTCATTGGCATCGCCTTCAAGTTCAAGGGTCATGCCCTTAGGTACGAATGCACCGAAGCTTTGACCGGCGGAGCCTACGAACGTAACCTTAATGGTATCCTCTGGAAGACCTTCTTCGCCATATTTTTTAGTTATTTCACTACCTATTATCGTGCCTACCACACGATCTATGTTGTTTATTTTAAGCTTTGCTCTTATCGGCTTCTTGTCTTCAAGAGCAGGCTTACACATTCTAAGAAGCTTTTTCATATCAAGTGACAGTTCTAAATCGTGGTTTTGCTCTTTGGTGTTGAACCTTCCAACATCGCTTCCTACATACGGCTGATACAATATTTGTGACAAATCTAATCTGGCAGCTTTCCAATGCTTTACATTTTCTTTTGGTCTCAGCTTGTCAGTTCTTCCCACCACCTCAGGTATGGTTTTGAATCCAAGCTTGGCCATGATTTCTCGCATCTCTTCTGCTATGAACCTCATAAAATTCTCTACGTGCTCCGGTTTTCCTGTGAAGTTTTTTCTTAGATTCTCATCTTGAGTCGCTACACCCACAGGGCAGGTATTCAAGTTGCATACCCTCATCATAATGCATCCTAAAACGATAAGTGGAGTAGTGGCAAATCCGAATTCTTCAGCCCCTAGCATGGCCGCAATTATAACGTCTCTACCAGACAGAAGCTTGCCATCGGTTTCTAGCACCACTCTGTCCCTAAGCTTATTAAGCAGCAGGGTTTGATGAGTTTCAGAAAGGCCCAATTCCCATGGCAGTCCTGTATTTCTTATGCTTGTTCTTGGCGAAGCTCCTGTGCCTCCGTCATATCCGCTGATAAGTATTACATCTGCTTTACCCTTTGCAACACCCGCAGCGACTGTTCCAACGCCTACTTCAGAAACGAGCTTAACGTTTATCCTTGCATTCCTATTGGCGTTTTTAAGGTCGTGAATCAATTCAGCAAGATCCTCGATTGAGTATATATCGTGGTGGGGAGGTGGCGATATCAAACCAACCCCGGGAGTTGAATGACGGGTTTTTGCTATCGTAGGGTAAACCTTTCTTCCCGGAAGCTGCCCTCCTTCTCCTGGCTTAGCACCTTGAGCCATTTTAATTTGAATCTCTTGTGCATTTACCAGATAACTGCTGGTAACTCCGAATCTGCCTGATGCAACCTGCTTTATGGCGCTGCATTTTGTATCTCCGTTCTCCATGGTTTTGTATCTTTCTATATCTTCTCCGCCTTCGCCAGTATTGCTTTTCCCCCCTAAACGGTTCATTGCTATGGCCAAGCATTCGTGGGCTTCCTTGCTTATTGATCCGTAAGACATTGCTCCTGTCTTAAATCTTTTTACTATTGAATCTACCGATTCAACTTCCTCAATTGGAATCGAATCTCCCTCTCCCATATTGAAATCCAAAAGATGCCTCAATGTGTAAACTTCTTCGTTGTTGATCTTTTGGGAGTATTCTTTGAACAGCTTGTAATCACCTTCCCGACAAGCCTTTTGCAGCATATATATAGTTTCAGGGTTGTAGAGATGAACCTCTCCGTCATCCTTACACTGGAAATATCCTCCGATTTCCAGGCTGTCTGCATATGGAGAATTCTCATCATACGCACTTTCATGCCTCATAAGATTTTCTATGGCTATCTCTTCAAGTCCGATACCTTCCAATCTGGATGGAGTCATCGTGAAGTACTTGTCTACCATGTCCTTTTTCAATCCTATGGCTTCGAATATTTGGGCTCCATGATAGCTTCTGATAGTCGATATTCCCATCTTGGTAAGGACTTTCAGTATGCCTTTGACAGAAGCCTTAATAAAGTTCTTCTTTCCTTCCTCATAAGTCTGTCCCTCAAGCAGGTCATTTTTTGCCAAGTCCTTTATGGTCTCGTAAGCAAGGTAAGGATTGATGGCAGTCACTCCATATCCTAATAGAGTACAGAAATGATGTACTTCACGTGGTTCTCCCGATTCTAGCACAATTCCAACGCTGGTTCTTATTTCACGTCTGATCAAATGATGGTGCAGTCCAGATGATGCCAGAAGTGCAGGAATTGCAGCCAGCTTCTTGCCTACTCCTCTATCTGTAAGGATTATAATGTTCGCTCCCTCTTCAAGAGCCTTGTCAGCCTCTTTGAAAAGCTTGTCCAATGCTCTCTCGAGAGCTCTTGCTCCACCTTTTGGATTATATAGAATTGATAAAGTTGCAGATTTGAACTTTTTGTTGTTCAAATGTTTTATAGTGTTTAATTGTTCGTTCGTCAAAATTGGATGATCCAAAAACATGCTATTGGATTTTTCATCATCAGGCTCCAGTAGATTTCCTGCTCCTCCAAGAAGCACGCTGCTCGATGTGATTATTTCCTCCCTGATCCCATCAATCGGGGGGTTGGTTACTTGTGCGAACAGCTGTTTAAAATAAAGGTACAGCATTTGGGGCTTTTCAGACAATACCGCCAAAGGAGAGTCCATTCCCATGGATCCTATAGGATCCACACCTTCGCAGGCCATAGGTTGAACTATTTTTGTAATATCTTCAAAAGTATACCCAAAGGCTTTTTGTTGGGCTATAAGATCTTCTCTGACTGCAGATGGTTTTTCAACCTCCACAGGAAGATCGTTCATTTTCAAGATATGCTTTTCTGTCCATTTTTTATACGGATGAAGCAGAGATACGTTTTTCTTGATTTCTTCATCAGATATTATCCTTTGTGCCTCCGTATCTATCAAAAGCATCTTTCCTGGCTCAAGCCTACCCTTGTACTTTACGTTTTCAGGCTTGATATCCACAACACCCACCTCAGATGCAAGGATTACCTTGTCATCTTTGGTTACATAATATCTTGAAGGTCTAAGACCATTTCTATCCAAAACGCCGCCTATCACCTGACCGTCGGTGAATCCCATCGCCGCAGGACCATCCCATGGTTCCATCAGGAAATTGTTGAATTCATAGAAGCCTCTTTTTTCTTCCGACATCATATTGTCTTTTTCCCATGGTTCAGGTATCATCATCATCACCGCATGGGGCAGAGATCTTCCTGTAAGATACATGAATTCCAAGCTGTTGTCAAACATGGAGGAGTCGCTTCCCGTTTCGTCAACAATGGGATATACCTTCTCTATGTCGTCAAACAAAGGAGAATCTATACATTTTTGTCTGGCTTTCATCCAGTTTACATTACCTCTGATAGTATTGATTTCGCCGTTGTGAACGATGTATCTATTCGGATGCGCCCTCTCCCAGCTTGGAAAGGTATTTGTGCTGAATCTTGAGTGAACCATCGCCAAAGCTGAAATAAAATCCAAATCTGACAGGTCGAGATAAAAGGTTCTAAGTTGAGAGGCTGTTAGCATACCTTTGTAAACAATTGTTCTTGAAGACAAACTGGCCACATAAAATGTTCCTCCTTTGTCTTCGCACATAGGTACTATTGCTTTTTCAGCTCTTTTTCTGATAGTGTAGAGTTTTCTTTCAAAGTCCATATAATCTTTGATGTCTTCGCCTTTTTCTATGACCACCTGTATGAATCTAGGCATAACAGATCTTGCACCGTCACCGATTTGAGTCTTGTCAATCGGCACTTCTCTCCATCCAAGTATCTTTTGACCTTCTTCAATCGCAATCTTCTCGAATACTTCCTTTTGGGTTTTTCTAAAGTCATCGTATCTATGTGCAAATATCATACCTACGCCGTAGTTGCCCTGTTCAGGTAGTTCAAATCCCAGCACTTCACATTCTCTCTGGAAAAACACATGAGGTATTTGAACCATGATTCCCGCACCGTCTCCGGTATTTTCGTCAGCGCCGCTTGCACCTCTGTGGCTAAGGTTTTCAAGTACAGTCATAGCCTCATCTATGATATCATGAGACTTGTTTCCCTTAATGTTAACAACAAATCCCATTCCACATGCGTCGTGTTCATAAGCCGGATCATAAAGTCCTTGTTTCGTTGGTAAATCGTTAGTTCGCATAATACACACCCTTTGT
>CAZOTE010000031.1:0-20986 GCA_964582705.1 uncultured Eubacteriaceae bacterium
AGATGACAAAATCAAGATAACCTTGGAGCTTGACAGCCTGGGGGTTGACTACATAGAGGCGGGTAATCCGGGTTCCAATCAAAAAGATAGGGAATACTTCGAAAAGATGAACACCATGAAGCTTGAAAATTCCAAGCTCGTAGCATTTGGAAGCACAAGAAGGAAAAACTCTAATGCTGCTGAGGATCAAAACGTCAATAATCTGCTTATTGCAAATACTCCTGCCATCAGCATATTCGGCAAATCCTGGGACTATCACGTTACTGATGTTCTGGGGACGACCCTTGAAGAGAATCTGAATATGATTGCAGATACGATAAGTTATATGGTATCAAAAGAGAAGGAAGTAATATTTGATGCTGAACACTTTTTTGATGGTTATAAAAACAATTCCGAGTACGCATTAAGCACCTTGAGAGCAGCAGTAGATGCGGGAGCTAGGGCACTAGTCCTTTGCGACACAAACGGGGGAGCCTTTCCCGATGAAATCTATGAAATCACTAAGGGAGTGATAGAAAAGTTCGGAGTTGATGTGGGAATCCATTGTCATAACGACGGAGGAATGGCTGTTGCAAATTCAATTATGTCAGTAGAGGCGGGCGCTAACCAAGTTCAAGGGACGTTTTTGGGAATAGGAGAAAGGTGCGGAAATGCTAACCTGTCAACTATAGTGCCTAACTTGCAGATTAAAAGAGGATATGACTGCATACCGGAAGAAAACCTTCAAAACCTGACCACAGCAGCCAGATACATCGCAGAGATATCAAACCTGACATTAGATCATTCAATGCCATATGTTGGGCACAACGCATTCGCTCACAAGGGGGGGATGCACGTTGACGGCATAATCAAGGCAAAGGGCAGTTTTGAGCATATCGATCCCCGGCTGGTTGGAAACGACAGAAAGTTCATCATGAGCGAGGTCTCGGGAAAAAACACCATAATCAGCAGGATCAAGAAGGTAGATCCAAGCTTGACGAAAGATTCCCCGGAAACAAAGGAGATTTTGGATCTGCTCAAGAAGCTGGAGCATGAAGGCTATCAATTTGAGGGAGCGGAAGCTTCCTTCGACCTAGTAATCAGAAAGCATTTAGGCAGATACACGCCATTTTTCATCCTGGACCATTACAAGATAATCGAAGAGGAAAAACAGGGAGAAGATGACTGTACCGCTTCTGCCCTGATCAAGGTCATAGTAAAGGGCAGAGAGGAAATGACAGCAGCCGAAGGCAACGGACCTGTCAATGCCATCGACAAGGCGATCAGAAAGGCTTTGGAGGTATTCTATGAAAACCTTAAGGATTTTCACTTGGTGGACTTCAAGGTTAGGGTCTTGGATGGAGCGAATACTGCTGCAAAGGTAAGAGTTTTAATCGACTCGACAGACGGGCAGGAATTTTGGAGCACGATAGGAGTCTCTACGAACATCATCGAAGCCAGTGTGGGTGCCCTCGTAGACTCTATAGAATATAAGCTGATCAAAGATTTGGAGCAGAAGTGAAAAGGATTTTAGAAACCAATTTATTATTTGGGAGGAAAAAATGGATTATAAAATAGCTGTTATAAAAGGAGACGGCATAGGTCCTGAAGTGGTTGACTCCGCTTTGGAGATACTTGATGCGGTGGGAGAAAAATACGGACACAAATTCCACTATACTGAAGTTTTGGCGGGGGGCTGTGCCTATGACGATTGCGAGAATCCTCTGCCGAAAGAGACACTGGACGTCTGCAAGGAGAGCGACGCAGTCGTGCTTGGTGCGGTAGGAGGGCCTAAGTGGGATGATCTGCCCGGTGAAAAAAGACCTGAGGCGGCGCTTCTTGGACTTAGAAAAGAGCTGGGACTTTTTGCGAACTTAAGGCCGGCAATACTTTTCGGAGCATTGAAGGGTGCTTGCCCCTTAAAGCCTGAGATAATAGGAGACGGTTTGGACATATGCGTTGTCAGGGAGCTGACAGGAGGAATATATTTTGGAGACAGAGGCTTTAAGGACACTGATATGGGTCCGGCAGCTTACGATATTGAAATATATGCCGAAAAGGAAGTCGAGCGCATAGCTAAAGTAGCTTTTGACATGGCAATGAAAAGAGAAAAGAAAGTCATGAGCGTGGACAAGGCAAATATCCTTGAGAGCTCAAGGCTTTGGAGAAAGACTGTAGAAAGAGTTGCAAAAGATTATCCTGAGGTTTCCTTGGATCATATGTATGTGGATAATGCATCCATGCAGCTAATAAGGGATCCAAAGCAGTTTGACGTAATAGTCACCACCAATATGTTTGGAGACATACTCTCGGACGAGGCAAGCATGATTACAGGGTCTATAGGCATGCTTCCAAGTGCCAGCCTAGGTGGAGACAACAAAGGCATGTATGAGCCAGTACATGGCTCTGCGCCGGATATTGCAGGGCAAGGCAAGGCAAATCCCTTGGCGACCATTCTTTCAATGGCGATGATGCTGAAGTATTCATTTGGACTTGGAGAAGAATCTGACTGCATAGAAGATGCAGTAACTAAAGCTCTTGACGCAGGGTATAGAACCGGAGACATAGCAAATGAAGGGGAAAAGGTAATTTCCACAGCTGAAATGACAGCTGCTGTAAAATCTTATCTTTAAGCATGATGCGCTAAAATAATTAGACTGAGCATAAGGTTGATGTCAAAGCTTGTGCTCGGTCTTTTTTCTTGTTAAACTGTATACAGTGTTTTTAAATCCATGTTAAATATATTTGTATTTCGTATTGACACTTGAAGACATTGTTGTTAAAATAGTAAATTTGACAAGGTGAAATATATGTGTTATAATCAGTTCAGCAAATAATCGAGGTGATTAAATGAATAACAAGTTAACTCTTAACCAGATTAAAGAGGGATTGGAACACTATGTAGGTCACAGGGTAAGGTTACAGGCAAATAAGAGCAGAAAAAGAGTCGTGGTCAAAGAAGGAGTAATCGAGGGGATTTACCCAAGCATATTTGTGATAAAGATAGAGGAAGAAAATAGAAATCCGAGGAAGATGTCTTTTTGCTACTCAGATTTACTGACGCACAATGTGGAGCTTACTTTGTGTGAAAATGATGAAAGCATAGTTTATGGATAAAAAACTGTATCTGATACAGTTTTTTTTATGTCCAAAATGCGGATATTTTGCTATTGTAGAATTCCAGTAAAGAGTTTATACTAAAAATATTAATAAATTAGAAATTGCTAGGAGGACACGATATGGCTCAACCTGAGGGCAAGACGCTTAATATCAATTCCGAGATTGGAATCTTAAAGTCTGTTATGCTGCACAGGCCAGGCACGGAGCTTGAGAGAATAACTCCTGAGCACTTGTCGGAAGTCCTCTTTGAAGACATTCCATGGCTCTCTCGTATGAGGCAGGAGCACGACAGCTTTGCCAGTGAGCTTAAAAGCCGAGGAGTCGAAGTTCTTTATGTAGAAGAGCTTTTAAAGGATGTATTCAGAATTGATGCTGTAAGAGACAAAATCCTGGCTGATGTCTTGGAAGAAAGCGAAACCTGCGACAAGCCTGTTAAAGATTTTTTGTATGATTTCTTAAAAGAAAAATCAGTAGATGAATTTGCCGAATTTCTAATAGGTGGAATATCAAAAGAGGATATCAGAGCTTTTAAAAAAGAAAAGTCATTATCTGATTTTATCAAAGAGGATCATTACTTTTATATAAACCCGCTGCCTAACTTGTACTTCATGAGAGATCCCGCCGTTGTAATAGGAGAGGGCATAGCGATAGGCTCCATGCGCACTCCCATCAGAAAGAGGGAGAGCTTGTTTTTAAGGCTTATATACGATAACCATCAGATCTTCGACGATATAAGAAAAGAGCCCTATTACAGCCAGGATTACCACTACAGCGTGGAAGGGGGAGACGTTCTCGTCTTATCTGAGGACACATTGGCGGTGGGCTGCAGCCAGCGTACTGGAGTGGCGGGCATCGAGATGCTTGCGGACAGGCTATTGAAAAAAGACACCCACATAAAAAAGCTTCTGGTCATACAGATACCAAAGGTGAGGGCTTATATGCATCTCGATACTGTTTTTACCATGGTTGATTACGATAAATTTACCATTTATCCAGGTATATTAGACAGAATTAACGTAATAACAGTTGAGAAGAACCAAACAGGAAGGCTTTGCTATAAGCAGGAGGAAAACCTGGAGATGGGACTTAAAAAGCATTTGAAGCTGGATAGGATCAGCCTTATTCCAAGCGGAGGGATAGACCCGATAATTGCTGCCAGGGAGCAGTGGAACGACAGCACCAATACATTTGCGATAGCGCCGGCAAGGGTTATGGCGTACGGTAGAAACGAAGTGTCTAACAAGGTTTTAAGAAAAAACGGGATAGATGTAATTGAGCTTGAAGCTTCAGAGCTTGTAAGGGGAAGGGGCGGCCCAAGGTGCATGAGCATGCCGTTATACAGAGAATCAATATAGCAAGGAGAGGAGTGGCTTAGATGCCGTTGAATTTAAAGGGAAGAAGTTTGCTGACATTAAAGGATTACACCCAGGAAGAGATAGGCTATCTCTTGGAGCTGTCCGGGGATTTAAAGGCAAAAAAAAGAATGGGGATAAAAGGAGATCTGCTTGTTGGAAAGAACATAGTGCTTCTTTTCGAAAAGACATCAACCAGAACCCGTTGCGCTTTCGAGGTTGCCGCGTTTGATGAGGGAGCCAACGTAACGTTTCTAACCAATAGTCAGATGGGCAAAAAAGAGTCTGTTGAGGACACTGCCAAGGTGTTGGGAAGATTTTACGATGGTATCGAATTTAGAGGCTTTAAACAGGAAACTGTGGAGCTTTTAGCCCGGCACTCAGGCGTACCGGTTTGGAATGGTTTAACCGACATGTACCATCCCACTCAAATTTTGGCTGATTTTTTAACGATTATAGAAAATGTCCCGAAACCTCTTAGAGAAGTAAAGCTTGTGTACGCCGGAGATGCCAGAAATAATGTGGCTAATTCATTGATGATCGGCGCGGCAAAAATGGGCATGGATTTCGTTGCGGTTGCTCCAAAGCAGCTGTATCCGGATGCTGATCTGATTAAAGAGATGCAGGAGCTTGCCGAAACAAACGGAGGAAAAGTAACTGTCACGGATAATATTGAATCAGGCGTAAAGGATGCCGATGTGATATACACAGATGTTTGGGTTTCCATGGGAGAAGAGGATCAGTTTGAAGAACGCATAAAGCTGCTGGGTCCCTACCAGGTAAATATGGAGATGTTAAAAAAGACCGGAAACGACAATGTGATTTTTCTTCACTGTCTTCCCGCTTTTCACGATCTAGAAACCGAAACAGGGATGGAGGTATTCCAAAAGTTTAAAATAAAGGAAATGGAAGTTACGGATGAGGTTTTCAGGAGCCGCCATTCAAAGGTTTTTGACGAAGCTGAAAACAGGATGCACACAATCAAAGCAGTGATGTGTGCCACGTTGAGCCTATAGTAATAAAACAAGCCTCTGAAGAACAATGAACATGCCACCCGCTACTAAAAGGGGGAACATGTCAAATATCTTCAGAGGCTATAATTTTCGTATTGTATATTATTTTATATATTCTACGCTGTACTTGTTTTTAAGGTCTTCCACCTTGTTTACGAACATGTCGTTTTGTTTTCCTTGAAGCAGGTAGCTTTTAATCTTATCTCTTACATCACCATATTCTAGAGTGTTTTCGGGTTTCTTATCGGTGAGCTTGATAATGTGGTAGCCGTAGGTAGTCTTTACATCGCCTTTTATTTCGTTGACAGCCATTGCTTCAAGGGCATCGTCAAATTCCTTGACCATTTGTCCCTTGGCAAAGCAACCAAGATCTCCGCCTTTCGCATTTGAAGGGCATTTAGAATGCTTTTGAGCTAAATCTTCGAAAGATTCTCCCGATGTGATGGCAGCCAAGACTTCGTCGTGTTCTTCCTTTGTGTCTACCAGTATATGGCTTGCGCCGTACTGTAGGTTCTCTTTAAAGTTTTGAGGGTTTTCGTCATAAAAAGCCTTAGCGTCTTCTTCGGTAACTTCTGCTTTCATAAGATAGCTGCTGATTGCGTAGCTCTTGATAAGCTTCTCTTTTGTAAGTTCAAGTTCTTTTTTGAAGGTCTCGTCTTCCTCGATGTTGTTGTCCAAAGCCTCAAAATAAAATAATTCGTGGGCGATAAGCTCTTCCAAAAGACCTTGCTTTGCTTCGGGATTAGAGTATGCCGCTGCCTGTTGTGGTGGTATCGTGCTTAATAGAAAATCCAGGTCATTTTCAGTTATGGACTTCCCATTTACGTTTGCTAAAGTTTTGCTCATATATTCCTCCTGTGATTAAGTATTCAGATAGTATTATAACATAAATGGAGGATTTCCGCAGAAATCCTCCAAAGTTTAAGTTTTTAATCGAAAAATTTTTCGGATATAAAGCCGATTATGTTTATAGGGTCTTTGGAGGTGGAATAAGGAGGAGCATATGCAAGTTCCAATTCTTTCAAGTCATTAATCCTTCCATCAAGCCTGATAGCTGTTGCGAGGATATCTATTCTCTTGTCCGTGCCCTCTCCTCCTACTATTTGGGCGCCTAGAATTTTGCCGTCAGACAATGAAAAAATCACTTTTATATGAAGTGTCTGATCTCCGGGGTAGTATTCTGCATGGTTTGATGCATCGATCTTTATAATTTCGTAATCAGACCCCTTTACTTTGCCAAGTTTCTGAAGAGTTTTCTCGTTGGTTCCCGTGGAGGAAGCTATAAGCTCAAAGATCTTCACTGCCGCAGTGCCTTGAGTTCCGCTGTAATAGTCGGCTATCCCTGCGAGGTTGTTTGCAGCTATCCTGCCCTGTTTGTTGGCTGGACCTGCTAAAGGTATCATAGTTGGGACTTTGTTGACGAAATCTTCAACTTCTATAACATCCCCAACTGCATAAATATCTGGATTTGAAGTGACCATGGCTTTATCCACCACAATTCCACCTCTTTGCCCTATAGTAAGCCCAGCATCCTTTGCAAGGACGCTGTTTGGTTTTATGCCGATTGAAAGAATTATAAGATCGGCTTCGATTTTTTTTCCGGTTGCAGTTACTACCACCGTTTTGTTTTCCTTTGGCAGGAATTCCTTGACTCCGTCTTCCAAGATTAAATTTACGCCCATGTCTTTCAGGTGCGCATGCAAATATTCAGCCATTTCCTTGTCAAGAGGAGCCATTACTTGATCTGCCATTTCAATTATGGAGACTTCAATTCCCAGTGCGTGGAGGTTTTCGGCCATCTCAATGCCTATGAAACCGCCTCCTATGACAGCTGCTTTCTTGGCGGAAGTCTTTTCGATATGATTTTTGACTTTGTCGGTATCGGGTATGGTCCAAAGTGTAAAGATGTTGTTGCCGTCGATTCCCGGTATTGGAGGTTTAAGTGGAGAAGAGCCTGTGGCTATCACCAGCTTGTCGTAGGGTTCTTCGTAAATATCTCCAGTAAGGAGATTTTTGACAGAGACTGCTTTCCTTGAAGGGTCTATCTTAAGGACCTCGTTTTTAATTTTTACATCGATATTGAATTTTTCTTTCATGGATTCAGGAGTGTGTACAAAAAGCTTGGCCCTGTCATCGATTACATTGCCAACATAATAAGGGAGACCGCAATTGGCAAAGGATATATATTCTCCTCGATCGATTATTGTAATTTCAGATTTTTTATCCAGTCTTCTGTATCTTGCAGCGAAACTGGCACCTCCTGCCACACCGCCTATTACTACCACTTTCATTCAGACATACCTCCTCTTTTCATCATAATAAAAAACAGCATTAAGGCCGGTTGTCCGGTCCTTAATGCCATTATACTATATAAATAAATTTGTGTCAGATTCTTCAGCTGCAGCAAGCATATTTGCAACTCCTGCCAGTTTGACTCCGTCTATGAGCTCTTCCTCCTTAATGCCCATGACGTCCATGGACATGGTGCACGCCACCATTTCCACGCCATTAGCCATAGCATGACCTATCAATTCTTCCAATGAAGATACGTTCTTGTCCTTCATAACCATTCGCATCATCTTTGTCCCCATACCCCCCATATTCATCTTGGAAAGCGTGAGTTTCTTGCTTCCCTTGGGCATCATCCATCCAAACATTTTCTCGATAATGGATTTTTCAACCCTGGGAGAGTCCTCTTTTCTTAGGATGTTGAGTCCCCAAAAGGTAAAGAACATAGTTACTTTTCGTCCCATAGCCGCGGCTCCGTTTGCTATGATAAAGGAAGCTAAAGCCTTGTCTAGATCTCCACTGAATACTATCATCGTCTTGTCATTGTGTTCTTTATTAAAAGAGGAAGAACCTTGGGTGCAAAATTCGTTGGCGCTACCTACATCTTCTGTGTGTGTTCCCTTCATGATGCAAACTTTTGTGACTTTTCCGTCAAACTCTTCCTTTATGAGAGTATTGTTTGTCCTTTGGCACCAGGAGCCGATGTCCGCTGCGAAGCCCATGTCCGTAGCTGTTATCTCAACGGTGTCCCCTTCGCTTATATGTTTCATCGTATTGTAGACCTGCATTATCGGTCCCGGACACTGAAGTCCTGTGCAGTCCAATGTCACTTTTTGTCTAGGATGGTTTTCCGTAAGAGGGTCCTCGTCATCTCCTTCGGGAACATCATCGCTGTAAGCAAGCTTTTCGGGGTCATTGTAGTAAAGAGCTGAGTATGTCGTAAATCCTCCAGTTAGATTTTTGGCTTTAAATCCATTTTGAGTAAGTACCCTTACGGCTGCCCAGGCCCTTATGCCTACCGCGCAGGTAACAATTATATTTTTGTTTTTATCAAGCTCTTCGAGACGGTCTCTTAATTCGTCAACAGGAATGTTGACGGATCCGGGAATGTATCCAAGAGTCCTTTCAACGGGAGTCCTTACATCCAGAATAACATTTTTATCAGGATCTAAGGATGATATTTCTTCGCTTCTCAGGATTTCCTGGTCACCGTCAAGTATGTTGCAGGCGGTGAATCCAGCCATGTTTACAGGATCTTTTCCGGATGAGAAAGGTGGAGCATAAGCTAGCTCCAGCTCTTTTAAATCGTAAACCGTTGCACCGAATCTGATAGAAGTGGCTACCACGTCGACTCTTTTGTCGCTGCCTTCTCCGCCCACTATCTGTGCGCCGAGGACTTTTCCGGAAGGGATTTCAAATATCAGCTTAAAATGAAGCTGTTGAGATCCCGGATAATAACCTGCGTGATTGTTTGGGTGGATTTGAATTGCCCAATAATCCTTGCCGAAAGCTTTTCCCAAGCGATTGAGAGTCTTTTCGTTAGCTCCTGTATTTGCCACGGTAAGATCAAAAACTTTGGCTACTGATGTGCCCTGGGTACCGTTGTATTTTTCTTTTGCGCCCATGATGTTGTTGGCTACCATTCTTCCCTGTTTGTTTGCCGGCCCTGCTAGAGGAACCATGGTCGGAACTTTGTTTATGTAATCTTCAACTTCAATTACATCTCCTACTGCGTAGATGTGAGGGTCAGATGTCAGAAGATTTTCATCGACGACGATTCCACCTCTTTCATTAAGCTTAAGTCCGGCCTCTTTTGCCAGCTGGCTATTGGGCCTGACTCCAATGGACAATATTACGATATCTGAATCTATTTCTTTTCCTTTGGATGTTATTACAGTGGTCTTCTCGCCCTCTGACTTGAATTCTTTAACCCCATCGCCTAGGACAAGTTCTACATCTTTGCTCTTGATATGCTTGTGAAGGTACTGAGCCATGTCAAAGTCTACAGGCGCCATGACTTGGTCTGCCATTTCGATTATGGATACTTCGATTCCAAGCTCGTGAAGATTCTCCGCCATTTCTACGCCGATGAAACCTCCCCCGATAACGGCAGCTTTCTTTACTTGGTGGCTTTCGATATAATTTTTTATCCCGTCAGTGTCCGGGATGTTCCAGATAGTAAAAATGTTGTCTGCATCAATTCCGGGTATCGGCGGCCTAAGTGGTGAAGAACCGGTAGAAACGATTAGTTTGTCGTATGATTCATCATAAGTCTCGCCGGTTGAGTGATTCTTGACAGTTACGGTCTTATCAGCTGCATTAATTGCAGTTACCTCGTTTTGAACTCTGACGTCCACGTTGAATCTAGCATTAAAGGCCTCAGGTGTTTGCAATAACAATTTGTTTCTATCATCTATTACATCGCCGATGTAGTATGGCAAGCCGCAATTTGCAAAAGATATGTATTCACCTTTTTCGAACATGATTATTTCAGCATTTTCATCAACTCTTCTTAGTCTTGCCGCAGCGCTTGCGCCTCCGGCGACTCCTCCGATTATAAGTACTTTGTTTGACATTTTTAAAACCTCCTATTATAAATTAAAAAGTATCGTTAAAATTTTCTTTACATCTTCGTTTATCAATGCGTAGTGTATTTCGTTTTTGTTGCGGATACCACAGATTATCCCAGCCTGCTTCAGCTTGTTAAGATGCTGGGACACAGTGGACTGGGGGATGCAAAGACAATCCTGCATTTCGGAGACATTGCGCTCCCCGCCGTTTAGCAGGTTCTTGACTATGCAAAGGCGCACAGGATGACCGATAGCCTTTAAAATATCGGCCTTTTGCGCCAGTTCTGCATCTACTTTATTTGTTGACATTTTATCACCATCCATATATCGCTACATCACAATAATATGATATTGTGATGTTATTGTCAAATGGTTTTAAAAAAAAATTATAAAATGTTTATGAATTAGAAAACATGATAATAAATAGGGTGAAAGCTCTATTTTGGAGGTGAAGCATTTGAAGGAGTGCATGTTTTACAAAACGCTTGATGAGGGAAAACTAGAATGCAATCTGTGTCCTCATAACTGTGTAATAGGTGAAGGAAAAGCAGGGGTGTGCAGGGTAAGAAAGAATGCAGGAGGAAAACTGATTAGTTTAAACTACGGTAAAATAAGTGCATTGAATCTTGATCCCATAGAAAAGAAGCCTCTAAGAAGATTTATGCAGCTTACCTATACACTTTCAATAGGCAGTTTCGGGTGCAACATGAAATGCCCTTGGTGTCAAAATTATAACATCTCCATGGGAACTCCGCAGACTGTGGACATGACGCCCCAGGAAATTGTCGATATAGCTTTGACAAAAAAGTATCCGTCAATTTCATACACTTACAACGAGCCCACGGTTTACTACGAGTTTGTATACGAGACTGCGAAGCTTGCAAAATCTAAAGACATAAAGAATATAATGGTGACAAACGGATACATAAACGAAGCGCCCCTGGATCTGCTTTTGCCATATATCGATGCTTTTAACATAGACTTAAAGACGTATAACTCTCAACAATACAAAAGATACTGCGGAGGAGGCTTGAATGAGGTAAAAGACACTATTAAGAAAGCGGCGGCGTCATCTCATGTGGAGATAACCTCACTCATGGTAACAGATATTAATGACAATCTCGATGACCTGGAAGCAATGTTTAAATGGGTAGCCTCGGTGGATTCTCAAATTCCCGTCCATTTAAGCAGATACTTTCCCATGTATAAATACCATGAGCCAGGAACTAAAGCAAGTCTTTTGCATGAGGCGGAGAGAATAGCAAAAAAATATTTAGATTTCGTTTACCTTGGAAACATTTAATATAAGCTTAGGAGGATAAAAAATGAGCGTCAAGGGAATAATAGTATCTCCACACCCTCCAATATTGATACCTCAGATTGGCAGGGGAGAGGAGCAGAGAGCTTTTAATACCATAAAGGGGCTTGATAAAACCGGGGAGTTTGTTGGCAAAATAAAGCCGGAGGTGATCGTAGTGATTACCCCCCATGGGAACTCATTTTCAGACGGGGCGTGTATTTTGGATAAAGACTACATCGAAGGAGACCTTTCTGACTTTGGGTACTACGACTATAAGATCGGCAAGAATACCAGCACTAAATTTTTAGCAGTTTTAAAGGACGAGCTTTTAAGCTCAGACCTATCTTACATATTTATGAACGATTCAGACGCTCTTCATTATAGAACGCACATTAAGCTGGATCATGGAGCTATCGTACCGCTTTATTTCATAGAGAAGAGATACACCGACTATGAAATCCTGCACATAACACCGGGGATGATGGACTTAAAGGAAGCCTACAGGTTTGGCATGCACCTAGGGGAGGCTGCAAAAAAAAGTGGGCTTACCACACTGATTCTTGCAAGCGGAGACCTGTCTCATTGTCTGAAGGATTCAGGGCCTTACAGCTTTGCAGAAGAAGGACCCATATTTGATCAGATTTTGGTAGAAAGCCTAAATGCAAAAAGATACGGGGATATAGTCAACATTAAGCCCCACCTGTATGAGCCGGCAGGGCAGTGTGGTCTCAGGTCAGTGATAATGGCCTTGGGCAGCGTGGATGGATTAATTACAAATCCAGTTGTGCACAGCTATGAAGGGCCCTTTGGAGTGGGGTATATGACGGCTGAAATAAGTGTTTTAGAGGGGGAAGAAGCTTCCCTTTGGGAAACGCTGGTCAATGGAGCGGACAAAAGCACTCCGGATATAACTGAAAATGAGGATGACTACATCCGCCTTGCGAGAAAAAGCATGAATACATGGGTGAAAACAGGAGTTCAGCTTAGGTGGGAAGAATACAAAAAAGGACTTCAGGATAAAAAATTCATTAATGAAGTAGAAAGCAAAAGAGCGGGAGTCTTTGTCTCGCTGCACAAAGACGGTCAGCTAAGAGGATGCATTGGAACGATTTCCCCAGTTACCCAATATACAGCCAAGGAAATCATAAGAAATGCGGTGGAAGCTTGTTCCTTTGACCCAAGATTCCCGGCTGTAGAGCCACAGGAGTTAAGGGGAATTGAAGTTAAGGTGGACATACTGACGGAGCCTGAAAAGGTGTCGGGTAAGGACAAGCTAGATCCCAAGCTTTACGGAGTCATCGTCAAAAGCGGCTATCGAAAGGGCCTTTTGCTTCCAAATCTTGATGGAGTGGATACAGTAGAGGAGCAGATCGACATAGCGATGCATAAGGCGGGCATACAGACATATGAAGATTATGAGCTGTACAGGTTTAAGGTAATTCGCCACGAAGCTAAAAAATGAAAATCACCCGAAATGGCATTTGCGATTTCGGGTGATTTTCATTTTAACTTTTTTTCTTGTGTTTTTCCAAGCCGAAGATAACGATTGAGGTAAAAGCGCGCTGCTTTTCCTTTACGTAATAATTTTCGGCTATGGCATTTTCTATCTTAATAAGATCA
Source organism: uncultured Eubacteriaceae bacterium (assembly GCA_964582705.1). GTDB lineage: Bacteria > Bacillota > Clostridia > Eubacteriales > Alkalibacteraceae > Alkalibacter. The sequence continues at coordinate 13,244 of CAZOTE010000031.1, forward strand.
CCTTCGTTGATTTCTTTCATTTTATCAACTGCGCTTCCTACAATTCGGCCTCTCCAGTGCATGTACTCGTACTCTCCGTGCTTGTTTTTCTTTGCAGTGGACAGATTACATTTAATAAACTTCTCGTTTCTGTCCAAATCGTAAACCTTAGCATAACCTGTTACATTAAACATGCAAACACCACCTTAGTTTGATAAATGTAAATATAACATAAAATAACAATTAAGTAAAGAAAAAAATAGCTAAATCAGCATAGTTTGGCTTGCTAGGGTGTTTAGTTGAGTCGTTGATAAAATTTCACTTTATCTAGTTTGTTCATCAATAAGTAAGCTGCAATCATGCCGGTTGCGCTGAAGATGATGTCATCTATATCGACAACTTTGCTAGGATAGCGTGTCAATAATATAATAACCCCTGGATAAATTCCAGACAGAGAGTCAACTTAAAGTACAGCATCAACTTGGGGCATTAATAGCAGAGTTGTTGATAAAAACTTAACAATAATGAATATAACATAAACTAACAATTAAGTAAAGTCAAAATTAAGCAAGTTATAAAAAAGCAAGAAAAAGATTCGAATAAGACATTTATACTTAAGGTTTATTTAAGATTTTTGTTCTATAATACAATTATTATAAAGATTATCCCCCTTTATAATACTGCTAAACAAATGCTTTATACCAAAAGATAAAATAAGAGATTGGGTTGCCCGCTTAGTCTCTTATTTTATTTTATTTTTTGATTTTTTAATATCTCAACGGCCCTGATCTGCATTGGCCAAGACTCGGCCACTTTGCCGTCGTGTCGAAGCGACACTTCATTATCTGTTTCTATATTTCTTGAGATCCCTTCGGCAAACTTAGTGTCTTCGCTGATGGATACGGAATACAGATCATTTTCTTCAGTTTCCAATATAAAATTATTTTCCCCAGCTTCCGATACGATTCCTTCGATTATATTTCTTTCCTCATCTGACGTTCCGCCGCATGAAGAGATTATAACCACGGAAATCAGCACAAATGCTACGATTACAAGATACTTGCTTTTCATAAATGACACCTCCTACAATTGGTTAGACGAAGAAAGGGGTAAAAAGTTCCGCTTCGAATAAAAATGCAAACATTATTATCTTTTTGAGTTAAAATCGATTAAATGTATTCACAATGTCTCTGTGCTGTGTTAGAGTGAGGTAAAGGTAATTACCTTTAAACTTGGGAGTAATAATAATTAGAGAGGATGTATATAATGAAGGGAATTGATTTGACAAAGATAGGCAGGATGATGGATGTTAGCGCTGTCAGAACGGATGTTACCATGGAAGAAGTTGACAAGATGATAGATATAGTCATAAAATACGACTGCATTTGCGCAAGCCCAATGCCATGGATAACAAAATACACCATAGACCGACTTGCAGACGTTTCGGATGCGGTAGTTACCGGAGTCGTTTCTTTTCCGGCGGGAGCAGAGACGACAGCTATAAAAATTGCGACTGCAAAGGAAATGATAGGCCTTGGGTGCAAGGAGCTTGACATGGTGATGAACGTAAGCGCCTTTAAATCGGGAGACTACAAATTGGTTGAAGAAGATATAAAGGCAGTTGTGGATGCGGCAGGTGAAGTCCCAGTAAAAAGCATAATAGAGATATGCTACCTCACCGATGATGAAATCAAAAAGGCCAGCGAAATAGCGGTAAAGGCAGGAGTTGCCTACGTCAAGACGGGAACGGGATGGGGTCCTAAGCCGACTACAGTGGATACGATAAAGATAATCAAGGAAACCATAGGAGATGGTGCATTCATCAAAGCTGCCGGTGGGGTAAGAGATTTAGATACGCTGCTTGAGATGAAAAATGCCGGATGCGACAGGTTTGGCATAGGAGTAAGAAGCGCACTGTCAATACTTCATGAAGCCTATGAACGGGCAGGAGTTAAAATCAGCGACAGCCTTGAAGGAATAAATAAGACTGACAGGTATTGATTTGACAGATAATGTCTTTTGATTTTCATTGACAAAGACCCTGGCGTCCTGTATCATGGTAATAATAAAAAAACTACTTTTAACTTAGTACGAGATGCTAGGAAGGTATGCATAAATCCATTGAACTTAAAGCATATGTCTTAAGACCAAGATATATTCGTGTTTATTATGCCTTCTCATGTTTTTGGGAAGGTTTTTTTTCGAAATAAAACGAACGGAGTTGAACCCATGAATAAGACTAAACACTTGATCGAACCGAGAGACTTTACCATAGAGGAACTGGATGAACTTTTCAGACTGGCAGATAATATAATTGCAAGCCCAAAGGATTACTTGGATGTTTGCAGAGGAAAATTATTGGCCAGTCTTTTTTTTGAGCCATCGACAAGAACCAGGTTTAGTTTTGAAGCGGCGATGCTAAGGCTTGGCGGCCAAGTCATAGGCTTTGACGACCCAAGCGCATCCTCAACTTCAAAGGGAGAGACTCTTGCAGATACCATTAGGACTGTAGGCTGTTATGCGGACATAGCGGTAATAAGGCACCCCAGGGAAGGGACGGCAAAGCTGGCTTCAAAGCATTCTCCCCGAATGCCGGTCATAAACGCAGGGGACGGAGGCCATCAGCATCCCACTCAAACTCTTACGGATCTACTGACTATAAGGCACTACAAAAAGCATTTTGACAACCATGTGATTGCGGTCTGTGGCGACCTTAAATTCGGTAGAACCATACACTCTCTGGTCAAGGCCATGAGCAGGTACGAAAATGTAAAGTTCATCTTTATTTCTCCGGATGAGCTTAAAATGCCGGCTTACATTTTGGATGAGCTTCACGATACGGCATATACTCAAACGGACAACCTAGAAATGGTGATAGATCAGGCTGACATTCTCTACATGTCCAGAGTGCAAAGAGAAAGGTTCGTAAGCGAAGAAGAATACGAGAGGCTAAAAGACTACTATATTTTAGATAACCTGAAGCTGCAAAATGCAAAAGAGGATATGATAATAATGCACCCATTGCCAAGGGTAAATGAAATATCTGATGAAGTGGATGATGATCCAAGGGCGGTTTATTTTGAACAGGCCAGGTTTGGAATGTTCGTGCGAATGGCACTGATAATGAAGCTTTTGGAGTTGGAGGTATGAGCATGATAAATGTATCCAAGATTAAAAAAGGCATCGTTTTAGACCACATAAGCCAAGGACAAGGCTACAAGATATTTTCACAGCTTAAGCTAGATGAAATAGAAGACGTAGTGGTGCTCCTGAGAAATATACCAAGCAATAAGATGGGAAAGAAAGATCTAATTAAGATAGAAACAGACATTCCCCTTGATCTTACGGTATTGGGCCTGATAGACCCAGACATAACCATCAATATTATAGAAAATGGAGAGCGGGTAGACAAGATAAAGCTTAAACTGCCCCAAAGGGTTACAGGAATTCTTAAATGTAAAAATCCCAGGTGCATAACCCAGTACGAAAAGGTAAGAGACATAGACTTTATTTTGGCTGACCCCAAAAAAAGAACTTACAGATGCGAATACTGTGATTCCCACACATCACTTTAGGAGGAAATATGATAATAACAAATGTAACCTTAGTCGACTGCGAAAAAGCTTTAAAAGGAAGCATAATAATAGAAGATGGAATGATAAAGGAAGTAACTGAAGAAGCCATAGATTTAGCCAAAGGCGCAATAGATGGAAAGGGCATGACGCTGATGCCTGCTTTTATAGACATGCATGCTCATCTAAGAGAGCCGGGATATGAATACAAGGAAGACCTTCAGACTGGAATGAGCGCCGCTCTAAAAGGTGGATTTGTCCATTTATGCGCCATGGCCAATACAAACCCGGTAATGGACGATGAACAAAAGATAGCAACAATAATGCAAAGATCCGAAAAGCTGAATCTTTGCGATCTCACTCAGGTAAGCGCAGTAACAAAGGGCTTTGAAGATGATGAGACCTCGTTTGTAGACTTTGAAAAAATAAGACCCCTTACCAAGATGTTTTCCAATGACGGAAAGAACATGGGAGATGAAGAGGCGATGAAAAAAGCTCTTGTTAATTCAAAGGAACTGGACTTCATACTTTCCTGCCACTGCGAGCCGGAGACGGAAATGGTTGAAAAATATGTTGAAACTGCTAAGAAAGTGGGGGGGAACCTGCATATATGCCATATAAGTCTAAAGTCCACGCTGGATGCGATAGCAAAGGCCAAAGATGAAGGGATAAACATAACCTGTGAGGTAACGCCGCACCATATTTTCGATTATGGATTAGACTACAAGGTAGCCCCGCCTTTTGCCACTGAAAAGGACGTAAAGGCCTTGCTGGAGGGAATTAAATCAGGCAAGATAGACGTTTGCGCTACTGATCATGCCCCCCACAGCTTTGAGGATAAGGAAAAAGGAATGCCGGGGATATCAAATGTTGAATACGCATTTTCAGCTTATCACACGGTATTTGAAAAAAATAGCATAGATATATCGAAGTTAAGCGAAATGTTAAGTGAAAAGCCTGCAAAGATGTTGGGACTTAACATGGGCAAGATAAAGCCTGGGATGGAAGCGAACCTGGTACTGGCAGACTTGAAAGAAGAATACGAAATCAACCCAGCAAGCTTTTTGTCAAAGGGGAAAAACACTCCCTTTGCAGGGCGAAAGGTAAAGGGGAAAATCCTTATGACTATAAAAAGGGGAGAAATCAAATATGATAATAGATAATCTTTACAACGAAGCGAAGGGTAAAAGCCCGGTCTGCCTGGGCCTTGATACGGATGAAAGCTACCTGCCAAAGTGCATAAGCGATCTTGACGAAGGGGTCGCAGATAAGATATTTAAGTTTAATAAAGACATAGTAGATCATACAAAAGACATCGTATCATGTTACAAGGTCCAAATAGCATACTACGAGGCCCTTGGGCTGGAAGGCATGAAGGCCTATGCAAAGACCATGGATTATATAAGAAAAAGTGGATCTATTTCAATAGGGGACATAAAAAGAGGGGACATTGCCGCAACGGGGGAGAAGTACGCCACGGGACATTTTCAAGGAGATTTCGAAGCTGATATAATTACGGTAAACGGATATATGGGAGAAGACGCCATCTCGCCATTTTATCCATACCTTAAAGAAAAAGGGAAAGGACTCTTCGTGCTGTTGAGGACCTCGAACAAAAGCGCGGTGGATCTTCAAGATGTAGAGGCAAGCGGACAAAAAGTTTATCTTCACATGGGAGACCTTATAAAAAAATGGGGAGAAGGATTTATAGGAGAAAGCGGATTTAGCTCCATAGGATCTGTCGTGGGATTGACCTACCCTGATGAGTTTTATATGCTGTCAAAAGCATATCCGAACATGTTTTTTCTAGTGCCTGGATACGGCGCCCAGGGAGGAACGGGAAAAGACCTTGCCAAGATTTTAAAGGAAAGTGCCTGTGCGGTAGTAAATTCTTCTAGGGGGCTGATAACTGCTCACAAGAACAAGACAGAAGATACGGATTTTGCACAGCATATCAGAAACGCCGCTTTGGCTATGAAGGAGGATATAACCCGTTGGCTGTGATTATCGAAAATAAAAACTTGGGAGACGGAATGTATCTCATGAAAACGGATTGTACAAAAAAATCAAGCCCAGGACAGTTTTACATGGTAAGGGGATGGGACAAGTACCCTCTTCTTTCAAGACCAATCAGCATTTTCGACTGGGACGGCATGACAACGAGCTTTCTGTACAGGGTCGTGGGAGAAGGAACAGAGATTTTGTCTAAGATGACAAAGGGCATGGAGGTTGTTCTTCACGGTCCTTACGGAAACGGATTTCCGGACATCAAGGAGGATACTGTCACTTTGATAGGCGGCGGAATAGGAACTGCCCCCCTATATCATACGGCCAAGGAGCTTAAAAAAAGAGACCCAAATAAAAACATCAAGCTATATCTGGGATTTGAAAATAAAAGTGACGCTGCAAAAGAATTTGAAAGCTTAGATGCCGATGTAATAGTGCGCTACGGCGGATATATAACGGATTACGTGGATTATGAAAATGCTGGGACCATACTTACATGCGGACCGGAGATAATGATGAAGGCTGCCTTTGAAAGGTCTAAGCCTTACGAATCAAAGGTATACGTTTCTATGGAAAAGAGAATGGCATGCGGCGTCGGAGCTTGTCTGGGATGCACATGCAAGACTGAAAGTGGAAACAAGAGGACTTGCAAGGAAGGTCCGGTATTTGAGGGAGGTGAAGTATTCTTTGAGTAGACTCGTTACTAAACTGGTTGATTATAAAATGAAAAATCCGGTGATAGCTGCATCAGGAACGTACGGATACGGAGAAGATTACAAGGATTACTATGATCCTTCCGTCTTGGGAGGAATATCTTCAAAGGGGCTTACCCTTAATCCTAAACCGGGAAACAATGGAATCAGGCTTTGGGAAACGCCAAGCGGTCTTTTAAACAGCATCGGCCTTGAGAATCCAGGTGTAAAAGCTTTTGCAGAAAAGAGCATTTCGAAAATGAAAGCTATAGATTCCATGCTTATCGTAAACTTGGGTGGAGACAACCTGGAAGAATATCTGGAAGGTGCAAGCATTCTTAATGGATATCCCGTAGATTTCATCGAGCTTAACATATCTTGTCCAAATGTAAAGGCTGGGGGCATGGCATTTGGGATGCAGTGCGATAGCGCAGGATTTATTACCCGGGAAATAAAAAAAATAAGCAAGCACCCGGTAATAGTCAAGCTTTCTCCAAACGCTCCAAGCGTGTCCGACATTGCAATTTCATGCCAGGAAAACGGGGCCGATGCAGTGTCCTTGGTAAACACCTTTCAGGGAATGGCCATAGACATTAGAAACAAAAGAGCCGTGTTCAGCAACATGTATGCGGGGCTTTCAGGTCCTGCAATAAAGCCTATAGCTCTTCGGATGGTGCACCAGACTGCAAAAGCTGTATCAATACCGGTAGTAGGCCTTGGGGGCATAAGCTCCTGGCAGGATGCTGTAGAATTTATTATGGCAGGAGCCACAGCTATTCAGATAGGAACCGGGAACTTTCCGAATCCAAATCTAGGCAAAGAGATAGTAGAAGGCCTTGAGAAGTACTGTGAGGACAATGGACTTAAGAACATATCAGAGATAAGAGGCATCATATAGATAAAAAAGCCATAACATAAAACTGGAGGTAGTGGAAATGGAAAAACAGATAATAGAGATATTGAAGGAAACAGAGGCGTTTTTGGAGGGGCACTTCCTTCTGTCATCGGGAAAGCACAGCAAAGGCTACGTTCAGTGTGCAAAGGTGCTAAGGTTTCCGGACAAGGCAGCCAAAGTCCTAGAGCCTGTAGTAGAAAAGATTAAAGGTCTTGGAATAGAAAAGGTGGTAGGTCCGGCGATGGGAGGCGTAATCGTATCCTACGAGCTGGGAAGACAGCTAGGAAAGGAAGCGGTATTTACCGAAAGAAAAGACGGGCAAATGGAGCTAAGAAGAGGCTTTGAAATTATAAAAGGCGAAAAAGTCATAATCGCAGAAGACGTAGTCACCACGGGAAAATCCACGATAGAGACCAAAGAGGTATTAGAAGCCCTTGGCGCCGAAGTGGTGGGAGTCGCATGTATAGCAGACAGAAGGCCTGAAGGCGTTGAAGTGGGAATGCCTGATTTTAGCGCCGTCAAGCTTAACATAGAAACATTTGACGCTTCAGACTGTCCTGCCTGCAAAGCAGGAGAGCCTGTGGTAAAGCCTGGCAGC